>JQDQ01000080.1 GCA_000747625.2 Smithella sp. SCADC | reverse complement strand
CCGCAGGGAGAAATCTATTTAGTGATCTCGCAGATTTCTCAGTCACTCCGTTCCTTCGAGATGACATCGTTTTTCTGCAAGTAGGTACTAGTGCATACTTGCAAAAGTTACCGATATGTCATTTCGACCGAAGGGAGAAATCTTATTCAATGATTATAAAGATTTCTCAGTCACTTCGTTCCTTCGAAATGACACGGTTAATATTGAAATCAAGCACTAGAATGACGGCTGAATATATCGGTTCAGATACTGGTGTGTCAAGCGAAATGACCGAGCTGATGCCGTTTTCATCAGACGGCGGCTGTATCGATCCAAGACCCTGTATTGATTAAGGAACATATTTGTAAGTTGCATAATTTACGGCTTTTGGGTATAAAATCGATCGTCCGCCTGATTAGGCGGATTAAAATTCTTTTATCAAGGTTGAACATGGCGAGCAGAATTGAAGTTGGTTTCAAAAACGGCATTCGCGACGCTTCAGGCGAAAAAGTAAAGAGGCGGATTATCGATAACCTTTCCTTTCCGGTTGAGAAAGTAAGCACCGTTGAAGTTTATACGGTCACCGGCGACTTGAATAAAGATGAATTAAAAGAGGCTGCTTCCGGCCCTCTTTCCGACCATGTAATTCAAAACTTTTCTATTAACAAACCGCTGGCCGGTAATTTCGATTGGTTAATCGAAGTCGGTTTCCGGCCCGGCGTCACCGATAATGTAGGCAAAACCGCCCGTGAAGCAATTGAACTGCTTGTAGGCAACAGTATCGGCCCGCGTAAAATTGGAGTTTATACTTCACGCCAATACCGGATCTGCGGAAAAATCACCAAAAATGATGCTGAAAAAATCGCTTCCGGTCTTTTAGCCAACGATTTAATCGAACGCTATCAAATCGTTTCTAAAAATGACTTTGATTTTGCCTGCGGAATGCCGGTTTATATCCCGCAAGTATCAGGCAAGGCGGATCTCGCAGTGGAAGAAATCAATCTGATCGCAGCCGGCGAGGATGAACTTTTAAAAATCAGCAGGGATCGGATCCTGGCCTTAAACCTGACGGAAATGAAAGCAATGCGTGATTATTTTCGCAATAAAAAAACGGTCGGCACAAGAAATAAAATGGGGCTGGGTGAGAATATTACGGATGTCGAGCTGGAATGCCTGGCGCAAACATGGTCGGAACACTGCAAGCATAAAATATTTAACAGTCTGATCAACTACACCGACGGGAAAAAGAAAAAAATAATTGATTCTCTCTTTAAAACTTATATTAAAGACTCCACAACAAAAATACGCAAAGCCAAGGGCAGGAAAGATTTTTGCCTTTCTGTTTTTGTCGATAATGCCGGTATAATTAAATTCAACGATGATTTTAATCTGGTTTTTAAAGTAGAGACGCATAATTCACCTTCCGCTCTTGATCCCTACGGTGGAGCGCTTACCGGCATCGTTGGCGTCAACCGCGATCCGTTTGGCACAGGCCTCGGAGCAAAGCTGATTTTCAATACCGATGTTTTTTGTTTTGCTTCTCCTTTTCATAAAAAGAAACTGCCGCCGCGCCTTCTCCATCCGCGTCGCATTTATGAAGGTGTCCGCGAAGGCGTGGAACACGGAGGAAACAAAAGCGGCATCCCCACTGTTAACGGCAGTATTGTTTTCGATGAACGTTTTTTGGGCAAGCCCCTTGTTTACTGTGGCACAGCCGGAATAATGCCCGCGCGGATCAAGGGAAAAACAACGCATCAGAAAGAAATCAAACCGGGCGATCTGATCGTCATGACGGGCGGTCGCATCGGCAAGGACGGCATTCACGGAGCGACTTTTTCTTCTGAAGAGCTGCATGAAGGCTCACCGGTAACGGCAGTGCAGATCGGTGATCCGATCACTCAAAAAAAAATGACTGATTTTCTGCTTGTCGCCCGCGATCGCGGACTTTATCGCGCCATTACTGATAATGGAGCCGGTGGACTTTCCTCTTCCATTGGCGAAATGGCGACTTACTCCGGAGGATGCGAATTCGATCTAATTCATGCGCCTT
>JQDQ01000079.1 GCA_000747625.2 Smithella sp. SCADC | reverse complement strand
ACTAACAAATGGCTCAAGGATCAAGGATTGCTGTCTGTTAAAGACCTGTGGGTGAACATTCACTACCCGGCTACGGCCCGGTAATCTTTGTGAACCGCCCGGTGCGGACCCGCACGCCGGGTGGTGTGGGGGCTGGGGGAGAAAAACCCCCGGCTACCCGATTAGGCAACATTTCTCGACCTTTTTGCAAGTACCGTCAAAGAAATCGGTCTTGAGTTTTACGGGCAGTTGGATGGCTAATGTTTTGCTTAGAGCGGAAAAATTGCCCTTGGGACTCTTTGCAGAATCCCGTATTTGATACTGATCTCCTACTTTCTTTACGTTTCCAAAATAGTCAACGTATGTATTCGGAATTTCTACATGGATAGCCGCATCTGACTCGCTCCACAATCCAACCCACCATCTGTATTCCTCAAGTTTGAGGTACACGGTTAAAGGATATGAACCATTTTTGGAAGAGAGTTCGCCGGGACATTGAAAACGGGACTCTACAGCTGAGAAATTAGCAACGAACACAAATAGGAGAAGAACGGTGACAGCCAATGCGCCAAGATATTTCAGTAGCTTCATGATTGCCTCAATGATGCCCAACGTTCCGCATAACCGGCTGGCGATGGAGCGAAGCGGAATCGCCAGTCCGAGTTGATGCGGTTGTTAGCCGTTCTCAAGCGATCTCACAAACTCTGATGCTTGTGTTACATATGATGATTTGACCCATCGAGTTGGGCTGCGCTGAAAACTTATTTTACCATCAAAATCTCCAAACACCTTTTGCATTTGAGAAGAGAGAACTTTGAGTGGTCTTCCTAATCTATCATGACCGATTTCGCTAATGCAGACTGCTTTATTCAGCAAGCGACTTTTTGAAGAACCTTTGACTAAAATTAACTCCTTTTTTTGACGTTCGAATATGTCACGATGTTTGACGTGATAATTTTGACCAAAGAGGGTTTTAATTTCGTTTGATGCGAAATCTGTTGCTCTGCCCGCTGCCGAAATTTCAAAATATCCCATCAAATATAAGGATGGCCAAGATTTAAAATCCCAGCCCTCTAACCCACAATAAAAGATCAGCAGATCACCTTGCTGTAGGTGTCTTAATCCAGCTTTCGGTGGTGTGGGATCACCGTATGTAAAGGTTGTAAATTCTGGATCAAAATGAATGGCTTGATTGGCGATTTTATTCTTGCGGGATTCGGGAAAATACTCCACAAGTTTTCTGCCGTGTCTGCCGGTTGTGTTGCCATACCTGCGTGCATCTTTTCCAGAGTCATCCGGTATCGGGATATATTCGAACGTGCCATTTTGGAATAATGGTCCGTGGATACCTCCTGACCCCGTATCGATTCCAATTCTGAGTAGGGCTATTTTCATGCCTTATTGATCTCCAAAGGTATACCGAGAAAGTGAGAATAGGTTTTCAATCGATTATGATCAATTTGGGGAGGTGGATATGGCAGTGCATCAATATAGGTGGAAATAAATAAATCAGGATCACCCGAGGCTACCTGTTCGTCAAAAACTCTCACGATTTCTGCTGCTATGCTTGTATCAAGTGGCATACGACGAGAGCGAAATTTACTAGAAAACTTTGCCTCCCAGCTCGAACAATTGGCGGATGCTATAAAATGTCTGAGTAAGGGAAAGTCGCTTGTGCCGTCATTCCGGATTAATAGAGGAGCTTTGCTATACTTGCACGGCCTATTCTCGGGCGTCCATTTTGCCTCCGCAAAATCACCATGCGAAATCGCTCTGATTGGATCCGTAAGGAGCACCAACTTGAAACCATCACGCCCGCCTTGTGCAAAAGCCAGTTTTACTCTGTTTAGTAAATCTATCTTACGTGGATTCATCAAATTTTTCGTGTGACATCGCGTGCAACCAAAGCTACCAAATTCCCAGAACGGATCAGTCCTCATTTCTTTAAGATTACCACAATTTGGTCGTCGCAGTATTACGATAATAACTTTAGGCTCGTCTATCATTTCATGATTCCTTTGGCGGCTAACGATTCTTATTGCCGGAGCGGTTGCCGTCGCAGGTTTTTCTTTGAAAAATGCTGCATGATTAATTTCAGGCTGAATCATTTTCAATCTCCTCATATAAATCTTGCTTTATTGTGAGACCAAATTTCAAAACCTAAAAAAAGTCTGGATTCCGGGTCGCGCTTCGCTTGCCCGGAATGACGAGGAGTTATTTGTTATTTGTGGTATTTTCGTACCACTGCTGTAATCACTCCGGCAATGCGTAATTCTTCCTGCGGACTGATCGGCGGATACTTCGGGTTAGCCGCTTCCAGAGTTATCTTTTTCCCTCTTTTGCGAAAATATTTCATTGTCCAGTGACCATCCACTTCCGCCAGAATTATGTCCCCGTTTTTGGGCTCCCTGCCTCGCTCCACGATAACCAGATCTTTTTCCTTTATCCCTTCGCCAATCATGGAATCACCGGTAACGGAAAGAACAAATGATGATGATGGATTATTGACAAGATACTCATCAAAGGAAATTGTATCTCTCAGTTCTTCTTCCGCCGGTGAGGGGAACCCGGCCGCCACATTGCCCACAAGGGGAAGATTGAAAGACAAACGCGCGGGTTTCAGAAACCCTTTTGCATCTTTTTCCAAAGCGCCTTTATCCAGCAGTTTTTTTGTCCAGTACCCGGCGGCGCTTTTAGCTTTAACGCCTAAAAGAGGAAGCATTTCCGAATAGGTAGGCATTCGTCGCTGTTTCTTAAAAAACGAGGCAAACTTTTGCTCCACATCATTAATATTTATTCTTTTCTTCATGGAAACTGTATACAGGACGAACGTCCTATTGTCAAGAATAAAAATTTGGCCCTGATTTAATGACACTTTCTAAATATCCTAATGTTTAGGAAAACTAGTATGGTTTGCCCGAATTTCTAAATAAATATAGTTTATAGGCATGGAATTCATTGTCAATATTCGACACTTTACTCCTGATTATTACCTTTTTATCGCCTTGTCTGACTATCCGTCGCTGGGCGCTTTGCAATATCTGATATCTATGAGACATTTACAACAATCCTCCGTTCATTATATCGGTAAAGGCCGGGATCCGGGAAATACCTGATAATGCTGCTGGATACCGGCCTCGACCGGTATCGACATGCGTGCGGGTTTTATGTTCAAGAGAAATGTTATTGTTACTATAGTACCAAGGAAAAAATATGTGGCAATCTATTATACCAAAGGCGCCGGAAGGCATTAGCGTTGATGAGTTCTTTACCAAATTTGTTCCAGATCAGTTCAACCAAATGAACGAACTGTTCAGCGTCATGGACTTCTCCTTCCTGACCGGCAGGGATTTTAAGATGCAATCATAAAAGACAAAAATCTTGCCGAAAGCATTCTTACGAATGCGTCTTTGCGGAAAAAGTTGTGGACCGACAACGTGCTTCGGGACAGGCTCGCTAAAGAATTGAACACGTTCAAAAGTGCCAGAGATTTTGAAAACCTTATCGCCCAGCGGGTGAAAAGTTACTCATTTTATTAATACAGAATATCAAAGAAAATAAAAATTATACTAGGAGGTATAAACATGGACTATCAAACAATAAGAAAGAAAATTATTGATATCATCGCCGATATCGCAGTAGATGAAGATCTTTCGAACATTGATGACAATATAAAGCTAAGAGAGCAGCTTGATCTGGATTCAATGGATTTTCTGGATATTGTGATGGAATTAAAGAAGAGATATAAAATTGAAGTTCTTCAGGAAGATTATCCCAAGCTGGCAACATTGAAAAGTTGTGTTGAGTATCTGGGGCCCAATTTATCATTTAGTTCATAATAACTATTTATGATAAAGTATTATTATGGAACAGCAATACGAAACTAAATATATTTTTAAATATTGGTCGAATATTAAAAATGATGTAATAGATTTTATTTATGTGATTATAAGCTGTACTGTGCTTGCCATTGTTGTTACCATAATCGGCCCCATTAGAAGCTTTCTGGTTAACTTTGTCGCGTCGCAATCATTCGGGATCACTGTTACTTCAATTGTCTTTTGGTCGTTAATGATCATCAGGCCGCGTACATGGGAATTACTTTTGTTTATTGTCGTCATAGACGTTTGCTGCGCAGTGTTAATCGGTCTGCAAATTTGTATTTTTATCCTGCAGTATTTCTTTAATATCGTCCCGGACTTGCAGGCAAATGGTCTGGGTCTGCAGTTGATTATTGGCGGTTTGCTCTTTAGCTTTTTCGGTGTTTATTTTTTCTTGACAAAAATTAGGTTGAAATATCGTAACGAAATGATCGACAAGGAAAAAACCAGACGCACGGACATGGAAAAAGACAATCTTTCAGCTAGTCTCAAAGTTTTGCAGGCGCAGATAGAGCCGCATTTTTTGTTTAATACCCTTTCCAATATTTTGAGTCTGATTGATACCAAGCCGGACACGGGCAAATCAATGCTCATGGATTTGACTAAATATCTGCGCACCTCTTTATCCCGAACCTTGCCGGAAAAAACTATGCTATCTCAAGAAATGTCCATGATCAAAGCCTACCTCGATATTCATAAAATCAGAATGGACAAGCGCCTGAATTATAAGATTGACGTTCCGGATAATCTTTGGCACCATTCTTTCCCGCCAATGCTGTTGCAGCCACTGGTCGAAAATGCCATTAAGCATGGATTGGAACCAAAAGTGGAAGGGGGAGAAATCGTCATCAGAGCGATTGAGGAAAATAATCTTTTAAAAATAGAAGTTGCGGATACCGGCCTGGGATTTTCTGATTTAGATAAACCCGGTTTGGGTATTACTAATGTGCGGGAACGCCTTGGGTTACTTTTCGGCGAAAAAGGACGATTGATAATAGAAGAAAACAAACCTCATGGTGTTCGGGCAACAATAGAGGTGCCGGTAAGTGAATTATAAAGCCATTATTGTTGATGATGAGAAAGAGCTGAGAACTTATCTCAAAAAAATGCTGGCCGAAACCTGGCCGCAGCTGGAGATTTGCGGCGAGGCCGCCAACGGCAAGGAAGCTCTGAAGATGGTCGATGCTTTTGCTCCGCATATAGTTTTTCTGGATATTAAAATGCCCGGGCTTTCCGGCCTGGATGTAGCTAAGAATATCGCCGGCATCTGCCGGATTGTATTTATCACAGCTTTTGATCAATATGCCGTCGAGGCATTTGAGCGCGAAGCGGTGGATTATCTGATAAAACCGGTTACAAAAGAGCGATTACTGCAAACCATCAGCCGTCTAAAAAAGCAGCTTCAATCATCCCCGGAACCACCGACAAATATTGCCAAAATTATTACACAGGTTCTTGCCAATTTGCAGGAAAATACCAATGCAGGATATCGTTATCTGCAATGGATTAAAACGCAACACAAAGAAAGTGTCCGCATAATCCCTGTTGAAGAAGTTGATTATTTCCAGGCGGGAGATAAATATACTTTGGTAAAAACTGCCCAGGGGGAAGAGCTGATCAAAAAAAGTATTAAAGAATTAAGCCAGGAGTTCGATCCGCAAAAGTTCTGGCAAATCCATCGCGGCACAATTGTCAATGTATCCAGAATTGAAAATGTCGGATGTTCTTTCACCGGCCGCGGCATCCTGAAGCTAAAAAACAGATCAGATGACCTCACCGTCAGCCGTCAATATTTACATCTCTTCAAACAAATGTAGTGAGTCTCAAGTTTCAGAAGCGAAGCGCACTGAAACTTGATGGATGAACTATCCCAGGAGCGAAGCGACGCGGCACATGCAAAGCGAGGGGCTCCTTGATACTTGACGAAATTCGCTAAGCATGATGTTTATTGGCGGAAATTTAAGATCATCGGGAGGATTCGTTGCTTCGTCGTCACCTTTTTTTGTTTATAATTTTGTTTCTGGCGGGTGTCCTGCTCGCTGCCATGATTATTCGTGTCGGCTATTTGTATGTCGAAGTAGGTAAAAAAATTGCCGGGAACAATGATAAATCCCCCTCTATATTTTACGGACGTCCCCTGGAAATCCGTATTGGTGATCATCTTGGAAATATACATTTTACCGAGCGATTAAACAAACTCTCTTACAAAAAAGTAAAGAGAACGCCATCCACGGCCGGAACATTTTCCGAAGAGAAGGCGCATATCCGGATATTCCTGCGTAGCAAGGGAATCAAAAAGCGCGTTAACGAGGACGCGCCGGTCGATATGGCTGTTCACGACGGCCGGGTCACAACGATTACTTCCTCAAGAGGTAAAAAATTGGAGTCGATTCAACTGGAACCGCAAGAAATCAGCCGCATTGGTCAGACGCTGGAATCCCGGCATCCGGTTACTCTCGCCGGTGTTTCCTCTTACCTGCAAAATGCGGTAATCGCTTCGGAAGATCCGCGTTTTTATTCTCACTTCGGATTTGATTTCCCTGTAATCGGCTGTGATTACACTATTACTCAACAACTGGCGAAAGACTTATTCCTTCCTCCCCGGAAGACATTCGCGCGCAAACTACGGGCGACGGAACTGGCGCTGGCTATTGAGTTGCGCTACTCCAAAAAACAGATACTGGAGATGTATCTTGACAAAATTTATTTAGGGCAGGCGGGCTCCCGGGGGATTTACGGCGTTGAAGAAGCGGCAAATTTCTATTTCTCGAAGCGTGTGAAAAACCTTTCCCTGGAAGAGGCGGCGCTGCTTGCCGGGATAATCGATTCTCCGAACCGGCGTGTTCCCTTCAGGAATCTTGATGCGGCAAAAGAGCGTCGCAATATAGTCCTGTCCACAATGCAAAAACGGGACATGATTACGGAAAAAGAGTTTCGCAGGGCATCAAACGCACCGGTACGAATCCAATCACGAAGTGGCCTTGCCAACGTAAGCTCGTATTTTATTGATTACATACAGAGGATCACCAAAGAAGAACTGGGGACTGAAAAATTCTACCATCCCGGTTATTGTTACTACACCACCCTTGATTCCGTTTTGCAGGTTATTGCGGAAGAAGTAGTTGCCCGGGGACTTGAAGAGCTCGACCAAAAGGCGATCCCTGCCGGTGAGCCGCTACAGGCCGCATTGATTGCCGTTGACCCGAGAACAGGAGAGTTGGTTGCTATGGTCGGCGGGCGAAGCTACGGGCAAACCCGGTTCAACAGAGCAGTAGACGCGAAACGACAACCGGGAAGCGCTTTCAAACCTTTCGTTCTTCTCGCGGCTCTTTTGGGAGGAAACAGGACTCTTTCCACAATGGTGTCCGGTGAGCCGATATCGCTTCCTACACCCGAAGGAATGTGGAGCCCGTCGAATTTCGAAGACAAGACGTATGGAAAAATTACTATTCGCAAAGCAATAGAGGATTCTGTAAACACTGCCACAACAAGGTTGGCTAGTGAAGTCGGCTTCAAAGAAGTACTCAACACCGCTCGCCTGGCTGGTATCATGAGCCCTCTTTTACCTGTTCCTTCCATATCGCTGGGAAGCTTCGAAGTCACACCCCTGGAACTGGCCTATGCCTATACGACCATAGCCTCCGGCGGTATTCGCTATGAACGATTTCCTCTTTTTTCGGTAACAACAGCGAAAGGAGATAAAATCATAGCCAGAAAACTTAACAGCAAACAGGCGTTTGATCCGCAGGTGACCTATCTTGCCGGATATGCAATGGAGGGAGTGCTTACGCGCGGCACGGCACAAGAGGCAAAGGCACTGAATATTAATTTCCCGGCATCGGGAAAAACAGGAACAACGAACGGCAACAAGGACTCCTGGTTTGTCGGTTTTACCCGGGACGTCGTTTGTGCCGTGTGGGTGGGGTATGACTCGGGAGCAGATACCGGTATGACCGGTGCCCAAGGAGCCCTTCATATCTGGACGCGATTCCTGCGATCACTGTACTCCCAATCCGGACCACTGG
>JQDQ01000078.1 GCA_000747625.2 Smithella sp. SCADC | reverse complement strand
GCTGGTCAAATGTTCGTCGCCATCTTTGATGATAAATTCTACAGATCGCATTTTCACCTCCCAGGTGTTGTTGCTGGGGCAGGTGAATTCCATAAATGCCCTGTATTGTCAAGTATATATATTAATTAAAGCGGCTTTCGTGCCACTAATTCAGGTTAAATATAAAATCTCCTTTGGCAAATTTTTAATTGCAAATATAGCTTAGTAAGCTTCCATATTCAAGCCAATAAATACGAATTTCTGATAAACAAATAATTGCATTAAAAAATACCTGCTGGAACAAATATTACCTGCCACTACTGCACTACTGCTCTTTTATTTTTTCTAATCGAAAAAATATTTTGACAATAATTATTTTTTGCACTAGAGTAATTAATATTTTTATTGAAGGCTATAAGAACGATGTTGGACAATGCAAGAAATCAGGATTTAGCTCTCAGCATTCTGCCTCTGCTTCTGAGGCTCGCCCTGTTGCGCCTTTTACTTAAGGCCGCCTGCCCATCGTTTTTAGGTCGTCACTAGCACTATAGTAATAACTGATTACCTAAAAAGCCGTGGGCAGCAAAACCCACGGCTTTTTTTATTACAAATAATTACTTAAATTGGAGAGTTTTCTATGAAAAAGGATAAAAATCGCGTTTATATTTTCGATACAACATTAAGAGATGGCGAGCAATCACCCGGATGCAGCATGAACACTGAAGAAAAATTGATTCTCGCCCGGCATCTCGAAAGGCTGGGTGTGGACATAATCGAAGCGGGATTTCCTATTGCTTCCGAGGGAGATTTTGACGCGGTAAAACAGATAGCTAAGGAGATAAAAAAATCCCAGGTAGCCGGACTTGCGCGCGCCAACAAGATTGATATTGATCGCGCCTGGCAGGCAATAAAAGACGCAGCTTATCCGCGTATTCATACTTTTATTTCATCTTCCGATATCCATTTAAAATATCAATTAAAAAAGAGCCGTGAACAGGTGCTTAAAGAAGCTGTAGCCGCTGTCAAACTTGCACGCTCCTATACTGAGAATGTAGAATTTTCGCCGATGGATGCTACTCGCTCGGATAAGGATTATCTCGTCGAAATGGTTTCCGCTGTCATTGACGCCGGAGCGACAACCGTCAACATTCCCGATACGGTCGGCTACGCCATTCCCGAAGAATTCGGCAATCTTATCGCCTATCTGTTTGCTAATGTTAAAAATATGGGAGACACTATTATAGCCACTCATTGTCATAACGATTTAGGTCTGGCTGTGGCCAATGCACTGGCCGGCATAGCAAACGGGGCGCGCCAGGTGGAATGTACGATCAACGGCATCGGCGAGAGGGCGGGCAACACGGCCATGGAGGAAATTGTCATGGCGCTGCATACGCGCAAGGATCTTTACGGCCTTTACACAAAAATCAATACCGACCAGATTTACAAGACATCGCGCCTGCTGACTCAGATTACCGGCATATCGGTACAGCCCAATAAAGCCATAGTAGGAGCAAACGCCTTCGCGCATGAATCAGGCATCCATCAGGACGGATTGATCAAGGAAAAGATTACTTATGAGATTATGACACCGCAGTCCGTCGGCATCAGCGAGACACATATCGTTTTGGGCAAACATTCCGGGCGCAATGCCATCTCACACCATTTAAAAAAAATGGGGTACGTACTAAATGATGAGCAACTCAATAAAGTCGCGGCAAGAGTAAAAGACCTGGCTGATGTCAAGAAAGATATTTATGATGAAGATCTGGAAGCCATCCTTTCCGAAGAAATTTACCGTGGAGAAGATAAATACAATCTGGTTTATCTCAATGTGGTCAGCGGCAATGTGGCCATTCCTACGGCGACCATGGAAATGCAGGTAGGCAATGACATTGTAAGGGAAGCGGGATTCGGCAATGGTCCGGTGGACGCGACCTTCGCGGCAATACGCAACATCACTAAAACTAATTATCCACTGATGAAATATATTGTCAACGCGATAACCGGCGGATCGGACGCGCAGGGGGAAGTTACCGTTCAACTCAAATACAATGATCATTCCGTTGTTGGACGAGGCGCGCATCCAGATGTTATTGTCGCTTCCGCCAAGGCCTATATCAACGCTCTGAACCGTCTGGATTTTTTAAAGAGCAGCAGTAAAAAGGTTAAAGTTGTTGAATAAACTATTGAAATAAGCTAAAGATCGTTTCACTTTTCACAAGGAGAACAAATTGTGGGCAACACTATTACTGAAAAAATATTATTGGCTCATACAAATCTGAAAAAAATATCAGCCGGCCAGTTGATTAATGCCAAAGTGGACATTGCTTTGGGCAACGATGTTACCGCTCCGATAGCAATAAATGAGTTTAAAAAATCGGGCGGCAAAAAAGTATTTAATAAAAATAAAATAGCTTTAGTGCTTGATCACTTCACGCCGAACAAAGACATTAATTCCGCCCAGCAGTGCAAGGCGGTGCGTGAATTTGCCCTCAAACAGAAGATAACTCATTTCTACGAAGGCGGCAGTGTGGGAATTGAACACGCTTTATTGCCGGAACAGGGTATCGTTGGGCCGGGAGATTTGGTTATCGGCGCGGACAGCCATACCTGCACCTATGGCGCGCTGGGGGCTTTTGCCACCGGAGTTGGCAGCACCGATCTGGCGGCGGCAATGCTCACCGGCGAGTTATGGTTTAAAGTACCTCCATCCATCAAATTCGTCATTTACGGAAAACTGCAAAAATGGGTTTCCGGCAAGGATTTGATTTTGCATATCATAGGCGGAATCGGCGTTGACGGAGCTTTGTATAAAGCAATGGAATTTACCGGGGAAACTATCGGCAAATTGCCGATGTCCGACAGATTTTCCATGGCTAACATGGCTATTGAAGCCGGTGCGAAAAACGGAATTTTTGCTCCCGATAAAATCACCTCGGAATATGTAAAGCAAAGAACAAAGCGGGATCATAAATTTTATTATTCCGATAATGATGCTATTTATTCCGATACAATTGAAATAAACGCGGCAAAAATTGAGCCGCAGGTGGCCTTCCCTCACCTGCCTTCCAACGTAAAAGGGATAAGCAAAGCAGGCCGGGTGAAAATTGACCAGTCGCTCATCGGCTCCTGCACCAACGGAAGGATAGAAGATTTGAGAATTGCCGCCAAGATTTTGAAAAACAGAAGAGCGTCATCGAACGTAAGATTGATTGTCGTTCCGGCAACTCCGGAAATTTACAGGCAGGCAATCAAGGAAGGTTTGATTGAAACCTTCATGAAAGCCAATGCTATAATCAGCCCGCCTTCCTGCGGCGCCTGTCTGGGTGGGCATTTGGGAATTCTGGCGGAAGGAGAGCGAGCTGTCGCTACTACAAACCGTAATTTTGTCGGCCGTATGGGTCATACAAAAAGCGAAGTTTATCTGGCCAGTCCCGCGGTCGCGGCGGCATCTGCTGTTTTAGGGAGAATTGCCTCCCCTGAAGAACTATAAAAAGGATTTTGATATGATATTCAAAGGAAGAGTTTGGAAATTCGGAGATAATATAGATACCGATGCTATTATTCCGGCGCGTTATTTAACGACATCGGATCCTAAAGAACTTGCAGCTCACTGTATGGAAGATGCCGATCCCGGTTTTGTCACCAGGATGAAAACAGGCGATATTATTCTGGGCGGAGAAAATTTCGGCTGCGGCTCTTCACGCGAACACGCGCCTATTTCGATAAAAGAGGCCGGCATTTCCTGCGTTGTCGCTAAAAGTTTCGCCCGCATTTTTTACCGCAACTCCTTTAATATGGGACTACCCATTTTCGAATCAAGTGAACTTGTGGAAGCAATTAACGAAGGAGAAGAAATAATTGTGGACAGTGCCAGAGGGACAATAACAGTCACAAGTTCTAACAAAGTTTTTTCAATCAATTCCATTCCGCCTTTTATGGAAGAACTCATTGCCGATGGCGGATTGATGAAACATATCGCCAAGAAAAGAGACCAAAATGAAAAGAGATAATTTTAAAATCGCCGTATTTGCCGGTGACGGTATCGGGCCGGAAATAATGAAAGAGGCTTTAAAGATTTTAAAGATTATCTCCGATAAGAAAAAAATTAAACTGCAACTGGGAGAAGGACTTGTCGGCGGATGCGCCTACGATCGTTTTGGCGTTCCCCTGCCGGATCCAAGTCTTGCGCTTGCCCGGAAAAGTGACGCGGTTTTGCTTGGGGCCGTAGGAGGCCCAAAGTGGGAATCGCTTGACTACAGCGTGAGGCCGGAAAGAGCGCTTATGGGTTTGCGCAGGGAATTGGATATTTTTGCTAATCTACGGCCAATTGTTGTCTTTGACGAACTTCTGGACGCTTCACCGCTTAAGAAAAATATCGTGCGGGGTATTGATATTATGATTATCCGCGAATTAACCGGTGACGTTTATTTCGGCAAGCCGCGCGGGGTGAAAAAAGGAAAAGACGGAAAGCGCAGAGGCGTCAACACAATGGCTTATTCTGAAGATGAAATCCGCAGAATTGCGATTCGCGCCTTTGAAATTGCCCGAGCGCGCAAGAAGAACCTCTTTTCTGTAGATAAAGCTAATATTCTCGAGAGTACCGAGCTCTGGCGTGACGTGGTTACTGAAGTCGGCCGGAGTTATTCCGATATTACTTTGAAACACATGTATGTTGATAATTGCGCCTTACAGCTTATCCGCAATCCTGCTCAGTTTGATGTCATTGTTACGACCAACTTATTTGGAGACATATTAAGCGATGAAGCCGCCATGCTGACCGGTTCCATCGGCATGCTGCCTTCAGCCAGTCTGGGTGATAAAACCGCTTTGTATGAACCGATTCATGGTTCAGCGCCGGATATAGCCGGAAAAAATATAGCCAATCCGCTGGCCACAATTCTATCGGTGGCCTTGATGCTGCGTTATTCCCTGTCTTTGCCGCGGGAAGCCGATTTGATTGAAGAAGCAGTTGGGGAGACATTAAAAGCAGGGTTCCGGACTCGGGATATTTATCAGAAGAACAAAAAATTAGTCGGCACTGAAGAAATGGGCAATGTTGTCGCGAAAAAATTGTGCAAACTTATAAATTAATAAGCACCTTCTGAAACACCTATTGTAAATATCTTCCCTGGAGATGAAAAATATGGAATCCGTTATTTTTTTGGAAAAAATATCAATTGATCCTCCCCGCGAAAAAATATATCAACGCCTGGGCTACAAAAAAAGAACCACCCAAATTCCGGCAAGTCAGCAAAAAGAAATCGAACATTTTATCCATGAAGCTTCCTTCCTTATTTCACTTAAAGGATCGTTAATGCGTTTGCCCATTAATCACAACGATGGAGAGAAAATAATTATTGCCGGAAATTTGGCTTTTACCAGTAAAAAGTTATCCGCTTTTCTGCGCGATAGCCGGGAAGTCGTTCTCATGGGCGCAACTGCAGGAAGCGTCATAATGGAAGCAATTAAAGAAAAAACCCGTCAGGACGATTTAGCCGCCGCGGTAGTTTACGACGCCACGGCCAGTGAAATGACAGACGCAGGTTTAGATTGGATTATGGATTATTTAAATCAGCAAATCCGCCGCGAAGGAAAAACTCTCTTGCCCAGACGCTTTTCGGCAGGATACGCCGATTTTAATCTGGGAAATCAAAAAGCAATTTATGAAATACTGCAAATGGAAAAAATCGGTGTAACAATGACTCCCCATTTCATCCTTATTCCGGAGAAATCAGTCACCGCTATCAGCGGTATTTGCGGATAACATTTAAAAAACGGTTGCCGCTTCGTTTTAAACCGCCGGGAACCTATATTTCTTTAAAATCCAAGACCAAAATCCTTATAATTAAAGCATTAATAAGCAATGTCTTATTAAATAAGAGAGTGATAAACGTTGACATTCGTATAATATTTCAATTCAGTAGTGTCCGGTTAATGTAAATTTGTTTCGTTTATAAATCTTATAAATCAAGAAATATACAAAAACTGATCAATCAGCACTCTGACTGTTTATTCCAAAAAAAATCACACTTCTTGCTTCAAAGATGATATAAGAGCGCCGTGCAATAACAACTATCGATTTCAGGGAGAATCTTGTGCTTGAAGCTGTCAAAATTAAAAATCTTTTAACAAAAAAGACTATCATTCTGGATGGCGCCATGGGCACCGAGCTGCAAAAAAAAGGAATGCCCGGTGGTGTTTGTCCTGAATACTGGTGCCTGAAAAATCCTCAAATTATGGGGGATTTATACCTCGCTTATCAAAAGGCGGGCTCGCAAGTAGTTTATACCTGCACTTTCGGCGCTAATCATTTCAAACTGAAACAATACGGCATTAAAGAAAACTCTTACCAAATAAACTATGAACTGGCGCGAATGGCCAAACAGGCCTGTGATAAAAAAACACTGGTTGCCGGTGACATCGGTTCTACCGGTTTATTTATAGAACCATTCGGTCCGCTGGCCTTTGAAGAAGCAGTGGAAGCTTTTAAAGAGCAGGTACGCGGCCTGATTGATGGCGGCTGCGATCTGATTGTTATTGAAACCATGATCGACATCCAGGAAGCGCGCGCAGCATTGCTTGCCGTCAAAGAAATTAAAAATATTTTTACAATAGTTTCCATGACCTATGAAAAAGACGGTCATACACTGGGCGGCACCGATCCGGTGACAGCGCTCATCACATTGCAGGGCCTTGGTGCTGACGCCGTGGGCTGCAATTGCTCCACCGGTCCTGAAAAGATGGTGGAATTTATCGCAGCGATGAAACCATACGCTACCGTGCCGCTTTTAGCAAAACCAAATGCCGGAATGCCGCGCCTCGAAAGCGGAAAAACTATTTTTGAAATGGATGCGAAAACGTTTGCGTCTTTCGGGCGCGATCTTGTCAAAGCGGGAGCCAATATGCTGGGCGGCTGCTGCGGTACAACACCGGAACATATCCGGGAGCTGGCCAAAGCAACCGCGAGAATCAGGCCATCTCTGCCGAGAAGAAAATCAATCAGCGCTTTGAGTTCAGCGCGCGGCTTTGTACTTTTGTCTGAAAATCAGCCTCTTGTCATAGTAGGCGAAAGAATAAATCCCACCGGCAAGAAAGCCCTTCAGCAGGAACTGATCGAAGGGAAAACGTCCATTATTCGCCAGATGGCTTTGGATCAGGAAATTCAGGGCGCAAATTTGCTGGATGTTAATGTCGGTCAGCCCGGTATTGATGAAGTAAAAACAATTAAAGAAATAATTTCTCTTTTGTCCACAACGACCAGACTGCCTCTGGTTATTGATTCTTCCAATGTAAAAACAATTGAAGCAGCGTTGAGGATTTATCCGGGTCGAATACTGATTAATTCCATTTCCGGCGAAAAAGAAAAAATAACCAAACTTCTGCCTTTAGCGGCTAAATACGGGGCTATGTTCATTTTGTTGCCACTGACCGGCGGCGAAGTACCGCAGACAGCGCAAAAACGGCAGACGATTATAAAAAATATTTTTCAAAAGGCAAAAAACTTCGGCTTTACCAAAGATGATTTCATTGTTGATTGTCTGGTCATGGCTGTCGCCTCCAATCCCGATGCCGCGGACGAAACACTTAAAACTCTGCATTGGTGTACACATACTTTTAAAAGTAAAACCAATTTAGGTCTTTCCAATGTTTCTTTCGGTATGCCCGGACGCCCGTGGCTCAACGCCACGTTTCTGGCAATGGCACAATTAAACGGTTTAACTATGGCTATTGCCAATCCCGCCAGTTCTGAAATGATGAATGTTAAAAAAGCCGGAGATGTTCTCCTTGCCAGAGATAAAAACGCCTTACATTTTATTGAACATTTTTCCGCGCAAGCCAATGTTAGTTCCGTAACTGCCGCGGGAAAAGTTCTTACGCCGCAGGAAAAGATCGCTGATGCGATAATTAACGGCGACAGAGATAATATTCTGCCTTTAATAGAGACAGCGCTTTCCGCCGGCAGTTTGGCTCAGGACCTGGTGGATAATATTATGATTCCTTCCATTGTTCAGGTGGGCGATTTATACGAAAGAAAACTTTTCTTTTTGCCGCAGTTGATGGCCGCCGCGGAAACAATGAAAAAGGCGCTTGGTTATCTCGAACCACAATTGAAGAAAGATTCCATCGAACACAAAGGAAAAATATTACTGGCAACCGTTAAGGGCGATATTCATGATATAGGTAAAAATATAGTCGCTCTTCTTTTGAGAAATTATGGCTACTATGTTATTGATCTGGGTAAAGACGTTTCCGTGGAAGATATTATAGAAACTGCCCAAAAAGAAAAACCTGATGTTATCGGCCTCTCCGCGTTAATGACCACAACAATGGTAAATATGAAAGACGTAATAACGCTGGCGCGAGCGAAGGGGATCCAAAAACCTTTTATGGTGGGCGGCGCTGTGCTTACCGAAAATTATGCGAAATCAATTGGCGCCCATTTCGCTAAAGACGGCGTGGAAGCTGTTAAAGTAGCGGGTAAATTGATCAAAAAATAAATTTTTTTATCAGATGAAAATTATTAAACAGACAAATAAAATATATAAAATCTCACCTGCTCTGTGTTTCTCTCTGCTGATTCATTTTGCCGCCGCAGCTTTTCTGGTTCTCGGTTTATCAAACAACGTGCCTGTGCAAAAATTAAAAGGATTAAATCTGGTCTGGGTTTCTCTGGATGATGTAAACAAACCCGGCAGATTTGAACTTCAAAGTGATCGTGCCGTGCAATCATCTACTGCCACAGAAAAAATAGCTGAGGAAGAAATAAACAATAAAACACTTCTCGCCAAAACAAAAACAACGCAAATAACCACAGCAATGCCAGCGAGAGAACGGACCGATATTGCGGCGTTGGCAAAACCGGGCACGTTCACAGCAACCAGAGAACAGACCAATGATAAAGACGGTTATAGCGTGAATAAAACCGCAGTAAAAAAATCTAATTTAGACACGACGATAGCCTACCCTTTATATAAAGAAAACTCACCGCCTGTTTATCCGGCCATAGCGCGCGTTCGCGGTTATGAGGGCGTTGTTCTGGTATCCGCGGAAGTTTTACCGGACGGTCGTGTAGGAAGTATGAAAATCAGAAAATCGTCCGGATACGCTATTCTGGATCAATCGGCAATCGAAGCGGTAAGACCATGGAAATTCGAACCGGCAAAAAAATATGGCAGTCCCCTTACAGTTTGGGTTGATCTGCCCATAAAATTCATTCTGCATAGTGAAAATTCCCAATCATAAATTGGGGTCAAGGGGAGGAAAATGACCATTGACAAGATGAAAGAAAGACTGGGCGAAATAATTATCGAGCGGTCTTTCAAATACAGCGAAGACCCGCCTTTTACACTCGCGTCCGGGAAGAAAAGCAATTATTACTTCAATTGTAAACCGGCCACACTTGATCCCGAAGGCATGAATCTTATCGGCGCTATTGTTTTTGATATGCTCAAAGATACCGATATTACCGCTGCAGGCGGACTGACTCTGGGCGCCGACCCGATAGCCAACGCGCTTTCCGTCATATCGTATCAGAAAGGAAAACCGATCAAATCTTTTATTGTGCGCAAAGACATTAAGGATCACGGCACAAAAAGCACTATTGAAGGTAATGTTGGGCCGGGCGAAAAGGTCGTCATTATCGACGATGTTATTACAACTGGTGGTTCCACCATCACAGCTATTGAGCAGGCACGCAAAGAAGGTTTGAGCGTCGAGATGGTTATAACGCTTATTGATCGCGAAGAAGGCGGCCGGGAAAATATCCTTCAACATATTGACAATATCAAAACCATTCTGACCCGAACCGAGATAATGGACCTTCGCGCAACAAAAATCAATAGAAAGGATGTTGTATGACAAATAAAATTTTATCTTTATTATTTTTAATATTTATACTCCTTCTGGCCGGATGCAACGCCGCGATCAATATGAATGGTAAAGTTGCCGGTATAAGTTCCGGACGTTTTGTTTACCAGGATGGCAACCTTACCAGTCAATATAAAGCCGATATTGATTTCGTCTGGCTGGCCTGTGAAAAATCAGTGGCCGAACTAAAGGCTGTGGATGTCCAAAAGGAGCGTAAAATCTCCGCAGGAACGATTAAAGCCGTAATTCAAGATGAAAAAGTAACTATAAAAGTAGAATATCTGGAAAGAAATTTAACCTCCGTCTCCGTATTTGTGGGAATGGTCGGCAATAACATGGCTTCCCGCCTTATCCATGACAAGATAATCGGCAACCTGGCGGAACACTAACCTTTTTTAACCAGCAGTAACCCTTTAAGATAGCGGCCTTCCGGATGTCCCAACAAAACCGGGTGATCCGGTCCCGCTTCCAATCTGGCCAACAGTTGCAGATCAGCTCCGGCATCCCGCGCCGCTCCCAGAACAATCTTATAAAAGAGATCTTCTTCAATAAAATTGGAGCAGGAAAAAGTAGCTAACATGCCACCCGTTGTAAGATGCTTGATCGACTGCATGTTAATTTCTTTATAGCCTCGTGTGGCTTTAGCTACATCTCTTTTATTTTTGGCAAATGCCGGAGGATCAAGAATAATCATATTGAAGTTTTCCTGCGTATTGCGCAAATAAGTAAAAACATCAGCCTCTATTACCGGATGGTTTTCAGGGGAAAACCAGTTGAGATGTAAATTCTTTCTGGCGGCGATACAGGCCGGCTTGGATATATCCAGAGAAATGACCCGTTTTGCTCCGCCTTCAGCACAATAAACAGAAAAAGCCGCCGTGTAGGCAAAGCAATTCAATACATGGGCATCGCGACTCAATGCTCCTATCTTTTCCCTGTTTATCCGTTGGTCAAGAAAAAATCCTGTTTTTTGGCCGGAGACAACATCAACCTCAAACTTCAGTCCGTTTTCCATTATCTCCACAGAATCGCTTTTATTTTCTCCGAATATAACACCATTCCTGCTTTCCAGCCCTTCC
>JQDQ01000077.1 GCA_000747625.2 Smithella sp. SCADC | reverse complement strand
ACCCATAGATAATGGCCGCGCGGCGTCAAATGAAGATAGGGAGGGAAATAACGAAAAGCCCTGACCATTTCAAAGGCGGCTATTTCCTTCCACATAGTTTTTAGAAATTGTCCGTCGTATTTTTTCTGCATGGCCGAGATATCCAGTTTTGTGCTGAATAATTTCATTAAAAAATCATAACTCATCTGATCGTGAAGATCAAACTTGCGGGAAGCCTGTAGAGGCAAATTCCCTTTTTCCAGAGAAGCGATATATCCCTCAATATCAAAAGTGTTGGAATAACAGGTTCCGTGCAGATATCCGATGGCGCCGCTGCCCAGACCCGCGTATTCTTCAAACTCAACAACGTATTCATCAATCAGAGATTCTTTGCGGGAAAAGCACCAGGCCGAAGAGAAATCGTAATTTTTCTCCAGACGCCGGACTATCAATTTATATAATTTTTCTTCACCGCTGAAATCGACCTCTCCCATGGTTTCTTTCATTACGCTTTGAGTTATGGCGGAAATCATCAAAGGATAAAAAGTGGTTTGTTCTATGTTTAGTTTGAGGAGAATTGCCAAATCCTCTTCGAGCATATCAGATGTTTGTCCCGGGAAATTAAAAATCATATCGGCGTTTAAAGTGTGAAAAAAGCCCTGAGTGTTTTTTAACCTCCCGGCTATTACTTCACCGGATCCGTATTTTTCGTAACGGCCGATTTTCTTGAGCATTTCATCGTTGAAGGTTTGAACTCCCACGGAAAGTCTTTTGATTCCGCATTTTTGCAGGACTTCAATGTTTCTAGAAGTTAGATGGTTGGGATTTGTCTCTACTGATATATCTTTGATCGGAAAAAGTTCCCGCGCCAGATTAAGCGTTTCGGCCAGTTCATCAATCAGCACAGTCGGAGTACCGCCGCCCACATAAATACCTTCGAATTTATAGCCTTTTTCGTGATAAATTTTGATTTCCCGGCGCAAGGCTTGAAAATATCTTCTGGTTAATGGTTCTTGAAAAGTTACGCGGTGAAAAGAACAATAAGGACAAAGTTCTTCACAAAAAGGGACGTGCAGGTAAAGGAGGCGCTGTTTTTCGTCATTGCAGGATGGTAACTCCGGCAAACTTCCTTCTTCGAACTTTAAGGAACGGGCGAATTCACGTTTGACTATTTTAGTTACTATTTGATTAATCATAAGTCCTTATACCAAGTCGCCTTCTTCGGTTAACTTTGTTGGTCCCGATTTATCGGGATCGTCGGCTTCCTCAACGTATTGTCATACGCGTGACCTTTAGGTTATACGTCTCCGGAGCCTCCTCCTTGCCGCCTCGTTATCCTTTGAATTCAACTTGGTATTTCAAATTTTCCCCGTGTGTTGTTTATCAAAAAATATATACACATTGCAAGCTACAATTACTTGAAATAACGCAGAATAGGTGATAAATGGCACAAAAATAATTTTTCGGTGCAGTTTTATGTCCACAAAAAGAGTTTTAACACTATGGAATGATGAAGGAGAAAACAAGGCGGATATCTCTGTCCTGAGAAAAAAATCTGTGGAATTGCCCGCTCCTTTGGATAAAGCATCACGGGAAATAATTCAGACATTAATAGATGCTTTTATGGAAAGAGATGATGCCGTAGGACTTGCTGCTCCGCAAATAGGCATTAATAAAAGATTAATAGTGTTCCGCGCTAAAGGTTCTGAGGAAGGGCAGAACAAAATAAAAGATATCCAAGATATAGAAGTGCTGGTTAATCCGCGGATTACTCAAATGCACGGCGAAAAGGTACCAGGGGTTGAGGGCTGTCTGTCATGTCCGGATGTTCAGGTTGAAATAAGCCGCTTTCCGGAAATTAAGGTTCGTGCTTTAGATGCCAAAGGAGAAAAAATTAACAAAAGATATCTGGATTACATTGCCCGTGTTATCCAACATGAAATTGACCATCTTGATGGCAGACTGATTGTTGATTACGGGGATATTTATTACCCCGAAAGCAAGCAACTATTTTTTGAAAAACTATTTAAAGATTAATGACACTCGCTTGTCCGCATTGCGGTCTTGCTGTGCCGGGAAATAATGCTTTCAAAAAGAGTCATTGGGGGGGCTGAATGTTTAATTCTTATGGTTTTGTCTCTTATTTTAAAATATGAGGTGAAATAAAATTGAAAAAAACACCATTATATGAAAAACATGTTGCTCTTAATGCTAAAATAATTGACTTTGGCGGCTGGGCGATGCCTGTACAGTATACCAATGTTATAGATGAACATAGAGCAACGAGAGGTTTTGCCGGTCTCTTTGATATCTGCCACATGGGAGAGCTTGAAGTTAAAGGTCCGCAGGCTCTTGATCTTTTACAACTGGTTTTAACCAGAAATCTGGCAGATCAAACCGCAGGGCAGGTTAAGCTATCAGCTTTACTTAATGAAGACGGCGGCATTATTGACGATCTGACCGTGTATAAAATGGCAAAAGATTCTTACATGCTGGTAACCAACGCCACTCCCAAAGACCGTGACTGGCAATGGATAAAATCGATTCAACAGGCCAAAAAATTTGATTGTAGTTTAAAAGATCTCAGCGATGCGACGGGCAAACTCGATTTGCAGGGACCACGCTCCGAAGAAATTTTACAGAAACTGACAGAAGCTGACCTGAAAACTCTGCGTTTTTATCATTTTTGCGAATCTCGTGTCACAGGATTTCCGGCAATTATTTCGCGCAGCGGCTATACAGGCGAAGACGGCTTTGAGATTTATGCTACCGCTGACGTCATTGGTAATATATGGGATAGTCTTTTGCATGCCGGTGAGCATTTGGGCCTGAAACCGGCGGGGCTGGGTGCAAGAGACACACTTAGGTTGGAAGCCGGTATGATGCTCAACGGTCAGGATATGGATGATTCGGTAAGCCCGATGGAAGTCCCTTATAGTTGGATCGTCGATGTGAACAAAGAATTTATCGGGAAAACAGCAGTTTTAGCCAAAAAAAATTCGGGTAAGGGCAAAAAACTGGTTGGCATAGAGATGACCGGACGCGGGATTGCCCGGCATGGCTACAAAGTTCTTCATGGCGGTAAAAAAATCGGCGCTGTGACTTCCGGGACATTTTCGCCAACGTTAAACAAAGCAATCGGTATGGCGTTCATCGATATTGATTCCAGCGCGCCGGATACTCAAGTAGAGATTGCTATTCGCGATACTATGGTACATGCAAGGATAGTTAAATTACCTTTCTATAAAAGATCAAAATAATATTAAGGAGGGACACCATGTCCAAACCAAATCCTCAGGACAGACTTTATTCCCGCGATCATGAATGGGCAAAGGATAACGGCGACGGGACGGTAGTCGTCGGCATTACCGATTACGCTCAGGAAATGCTTACGGACATAGTTTTTGTTGAGTTGCCATCGATAGGCAAAAAAGTGGCTAAAGGCGAGCCGTTAGCGGTAGTAGAATCCGTGAAATCGGTATCCGATGTTTATTCTCCCGTTAGCGGTGAGGTTATTGATGTAAATACAAGGCTGGAAGAAACCCCGGAACTTGTCAACCAGGATGCATTTGGTGAAGGCTGGATTGTCAAAATGCACCTCTCCGATGCGGGCGAACTTAAAACACTGCTTAGCGCGGCTGATTACGAACAAATGCTGAAAGAGGAAAAGCACTAAAGATGGATTACTGCCCCCATACTCCAGATGATATAAAACAAATGCAGGCGGCAATAGGTGTTGCCAATATTGAAGAACTCTTTGCCGACATTCCGGAAAAATTCAGAATAAAACAAATACCGGATATTCCCGATGCGTTGTCTGAACTTGAGACCATGTCTGTTATGAACGATCTGGCCTTGAAAAATAAACTGCCGCGATTTACTTTGACCGGCGCGGGAGCTTATCATCACTTCATTCCGGCGGTTGTCGGACACATCATCGGGCGCACGGAATTTTATACCGCCTATACTCCATATCAGGCGGAAATCAGTCAGGGCATTCTTCAGGCGATCTACGAATATCAAACAATGATTGCCCACCTCACCGGCACCGAAATAGCCAACGCCTCGATGTATGACGGGGCTTCCGCTATGGCCGAAGCCGCGGTGCTTTGCGCGAAAATGTCCAATCGAACTAAAATTATTGTTGCCCGCTCGGCGCATCCCGAATACAGACAGGTGGTGAAAACGTACTCCTGGGCTAACGGATATAAGGTTGTTGAAATACCTTATGTACCATCCGGCCAGATTGATTTAGACGTTCTACAGAAGAATCTCGATGATCAGGTCGCCGCGGTTTTGGTGCAAAGTCCCAATTTCTTCGGCGTCATCGAAGATATTGCTCCTGTTGCCGATTACGCACATAAAAAAGGAGTATTATTAGTGGCCGGTTTTACCGACGGCACTTCGCTGGGAGTTCTGCGGCCTGCGGGAGAGGTAGGAGCGGATTTTGTCGTAGGGGAAGGCCAGAGTTTCGGCAATCCTTTGAATTATGGCGGACCTTATCTGGGAGTCTTCGCTGCCAAAGAAAAATTCATGCGCCGTATACCGGGAAGACTTGTCGGCGCAACGGTGGATAAAAACGGCAAGCGAGGCTTTGTCCTGACGTTACAAACCCGCGAGCAGCATATTCGCCGGGAAAAAGCCACATCTAACATTTGTTCCAACGAAGCGCTCTGCGCGCTGGCCGCAGGCGTGTACCTTGCTGCTCTGGGCAAGAATCTTAAAAAACTTGCTGAACTCAATATTTATAAAACTCAATATTTGAAAAATAAACTGTTAGAACTTTCCGGTTGGGAGGAAGTTTTCCCCACGCCGGTTTATAACGAATTTGTTCTGCGCTGTCCGGATGCCAAAAAAGTAAATAAAAAATTGAAAAAAGAAGGCATCATTGGCGGCTATGAACTACAGAAAGATTATCCGGAACTGAAAGACACACTGCTTTTTTGCGCCACGGAAATGATTTCGAAAGAGGATATGGATAAAGTTGTTTCGATTTTAAAGTGATAAATACAAACACCACTGTCATTCCCGCGCAGGCGGGAATCCAGTATTGTTCCTGATATTTATGTAGATAATTTTAATATAACGGAAATAATAAATCGTCATGCTGGCGAAGGCCGGCATGAGAGAATTAGGAAAGATGTCATTCCGAATCCCGATTTATCGGGGTGAGGAATCTTAAAATACTGAAATTAATAAAACAAGATTTCTCGCTGCGCTTCGAAATGACAACAGCAGAAATTGAGACGCGGTCTCTGGGCGGGAATGATAAAGAGGTCATTATGGAATTGATATTTGAAATAAGTAAATCCGGACGCAGCACAGCGGATATTCCCGCCAGTGATGTGCCCGGTGTCAATGTTGAACATACAATCGGCAGTAAGTATCTGCGCAATGAACTTGATTTGCCCGAAGTTGCCGAAATTGATTTAATCCGGCATTATACTAATTTATCGCGGCGTAATTTCGGTGTCGATCTTGGTTTTTATCCTCTTGGTTCCTGCACGATGAAATACAATCCCAAGGTTAACGAAAATGCCGCGCTACTTTCCGGCTTTACCGGATTGCATCCCTATGTTGATGAAAAATCTGTTCAGGGAAATTTGCAGCTCATTTATGAAATGCAAAAATATTTGTGCGACATTTTCGGCATGGCGGAATTCACTCTTCAGCCTGCGGCTGGGGCTCACGGCGAACTTACCGGCGTAATGATGATTAAAAAATATTTTGAAAGAAAAGGCCAGAAACGCCGGATTGTTCTGATTCCCGATGCCGCTCATGGAACCAATCCGGCATCCAGTGCTCTTTGCGGATTTGAAGTGATGGAACTTCGTTCCAACAGCGAAGGTGGAGTTGATATTGAACATCTTCAATCATTGATGACGGAGGATGTAGCGGCTTTGATGCTGACCAATCCCAACACGCTGGGATTGTTTGAACGAAATATCGAAAAAGTTGCTCAGATAGTTCATGAAAAAGGCGGCCTGCTCTATGGCGACGGTGCCAATGCCAACGCTTTCATGGGCAAAATAAGACCGGGCGATCTCGGATTTGATGTTATTCAACTTAATCTGCATAAAACCTTTTCCACGCCGCACGGCGGAGGTGGTCCGGGCAGCGGCCCGGTAGGTGTTGGTAAAGAGCTTGTTGATTTTCTGCCCGTGCCCCGTATTGTAAAAAAAGATGATAAATATAAATGGTCGGAGAAATTTCCCGATACCATCGGCCGTGTCCGTTCATTTTACGGAAATTTCAATGTGATTGTGAAAGCCTACACCTATATTCGCTCTTTGGGTGCTGAAGGTCTGAAGCACGCCACCGAAATGGCTGTGCTCAACGCCAACTACATCAAGGAAAAACTAAAACCATATTTTGATTTGCCTTATGATCGAATCTGCATGCACGAATGTGTTTTTTCCGGTAATAGACAGGTTGCCCAAAACGGGGTGCATACCAGCGACATTGCCAAGAAACTGATTGATTACGGCTATCATCCACCGACAATTTACTTCCCGCTCATTGTGCATGAAGCCATCATGATTGAACCCACCGAAACGGAAAGCAAAGAAACCCTGGATACTTTCTGTGATGCCATGATTGCCATAGCTAAAGAGGCCAAAGAAAATCCTGAAGGCGTGAAAAACGCGCCGGTGACTACGCCTGTTTGCCGGCTTGATGAAGTGCTGGCGGCCCGCAAACCCGATGTCTGCTGGAAGAAACAATAGTTCTTTCCTTTATCCCTCGCCCTTGAGGGGAGAGGGATGGGAGAGGGTGGAGAAAAAATTATCCCCCGTCCCTCAATCCCCTCCCACCGGTGGAGGGGAGGTACCAAGGGTACTTTTATGAACGAACGTCAGAGTGCCAAACAAATCCTGCGCAAGCCACCATGGTTAAAAGTCCGACCTCCTTATTCCCATGAATGTCGCAGTATAAGATCAACTCTGGCCGGACTGCGGCTGCATACCGTTTGCCAGGAAGCGGCCTGTCCCAATATGGCTGAATGCTTTGCCTGTGGCACGGCGACATTTTTGATCATGGGGAATATCTGTACGCGCGATTGCCTTTACTGTAATGTTGAACACGGTAGGCCTGAAGCAATTGACGAGAACGAAGTTAATAATCTGATAGATGCTGTAAGAAAGATGAAACTGGAATATGTTGTGATTACCTCCGTTACCCGTGATGATTTACCGGACGGCGGAGCTTCGATCTTTGCTGATTGTGTCGGCAGATTGCGGGAAGAAAATCCTTCCTGTAAGGTGGAAATTCTGATTCCCGATTTCCAGGATAATCAGGCGGCGCTGGAAAAAGTAATTGCCGCCAGGCCGGATGTCATCAATCACAACATGGAAGTTGTAAAGCCAATGTTTGCGCGCTTGCGGCCGCAGGGGAATTACGATGTTTCGCTGAAACTTCTCCAAAATATAAGTTCATCTTCCGTTATTTCCAAAAGCGGTTTCATGATAGGCTTCGGAGAAAGCCGTGAAGATACTCTTCAGCTTATTGATGATTTGGTGTCGGTATCCTGTGCGCGTCTGACCATCGGGCAGTACCAGCAGCCGACACTGAAACATTGGCCGGTTGCTAAATACTATCACCCGGATGAGTTTGCCGAATTCAAGGAAATCGCTTATCAAAAAGGTTTCCAGTATGTGGAGTCCGGGCCATTGGTACGTAGTTCCTACCATGCGGCAATGGCAAGATGAAACGTGAATAGTGAATAGTGAATTTTATCAAAAGCCCTTGTAGAATACCCCGCGGCTCGCCGCAGTAAGGGGAAAACGATAAATCTTGATCTACACATCATAATGTGTTAGCAAATGTGTAAGAGGAGGTTGTTATGGCCACTAATTTAGCATTAGATGACAAATTGATCGGGCAGGCCGTGAAAGTCGGACACCATAAAACAAAGAAGGACGCCGTTACGACTGCCTTAAAAGAATATATTGCCCACCGTAAACAAATTGATATCATAAATCTTTTTGGAGCAATTGATTTTGCGGACGACTACGATTATAAAAGTGCGAGGCATCGATGAAGGTACTGGTAGACACTTGCATTTGGTCTAAGGTTCTGCGTCATAAATCACCGGATACGGATTTATCAAAAAAACTTCAGGAACTCATCCGGAATGCCAGAGTCGCGATTATCGGCCCGATCCGGCAGGAACTTCTTTCGGGTATATCGCAATCAAAGCAGTTCAATGAGTTAAAAGAAACTCTTTCTTGTTTTGAAGATGTTCCGCTAAATACGGAACATTATGAAAAAGCAGCGGAGTTTTGTAACATTTGCCGCCGGAAGGGTGTTCAAGGGTCCACCATTGACTTTTTGATTTGTGCGGTGGCCATTATGGAAAATCTTGTGATTTTTACCGTTGATAAGGATTTTGAGAATTATAAAAAGTATCTACCCCTGAGATTAATAAAATAAAATATGGGATATTTTAAATAATGATTAAAGGAACGGGAGAGGCCGAGGATTATTCATGATGAAAGCGAAAGGGAAAATGAAAATAAATAGAACAGTTCCCTTTGTTATTGGGCGTCAAGTGAGTTGGGGATTTCCTACACCGAGTTGTCCAGACGCATAGGGATAAGTGCGCCGGGGGTAGGCGACAGCGCTGAAAGAGGCAAAATTATTGCACAAGAAAACGGTTATCAGTTACTGGAATAAATAGAAACTTAGTATTTTAGGGGCGTCCCCAAGTACTCCCCATTTGGTTCAGGAATTCAGGGGACATTCTACTTAATTAAGAAGAACAATTCTGGATTGCCGGATCAAGTCCGGCAATGACAACAATTTTTTGCGTCCCTCCCTTGAGGGGAGGGATTCAGGGAGGGTGAAAAGTGAAAAAATACCCCCTCCTCTTAGTCCCCTCCCACAGGTGGAGGGGAAAAAAGCAGAGAGGTATATTGATGTCCGAAACTTATGATCTGATTATTATCGGCGGTGGGCCTGGCGGGCTGGCGGCGGCGGAGATTGCCGCGGCAAAGAAAAAACGAGTTCTCATTATAGAGAAAGAAGGCTGGGGCGGCACTTGCACGCATAGAGGCTGCATTCCTACCAAAGCTCTGCTTTCCTGCAGCAAATATTTTGCTGACTTAAAAAAACTAAAGAGGATGGGAATAAACATAACGGATGCGTTCGTTGATTTTTCCGCCATCAAAAAACATCAGCAGCAGATTGTGAAAGTGTCCGCTCTCGGCGCGCAAAAAGTTCTTGCCGACGCCGGTGTAGAAACTAAACAAGGCATTGGCGAAATTATTTCTTCCGGTGAAGTGCGTTTTACAGATTCATCAGGCAAAAGTGAGATATTCTCGGCTCAGAATATCATGATTGCCTGGGGCTCTGTCCCGCAGGTTCTTCCGGGAATAAATCTTTCCGAAAGAGTTTTAACATCGGACGGCATTCTGAATTTAAATTCACTACCGTCGAGCATTATCATTGTCGGCGGCAGTGTGATCGGCGTGGAATTTGCCACTTTCTTTGCCGAACTGGGTGCGAAAGTAACCATCGTGGAAATACTGGACAGAATCATTCCTCTGGAAGATCAGGAATGTGCTGACTTGCTGCGACAGGAATTAACCCGCATGGGTGTTGCCATTAACACTTCGACAAAACTGGAGAGTCTGAAAGACACAGGAACCGGAGTTGTGATGCAGGCTCAAAAAGATGGCAAACAACTGGAGATAAGCACCGATGTTGCCCTTCTTTGCACGGGCAGAAAATCTTTGTTGAATACGGAAGAATTAGAAAAGCTGGGCCTTGAATATACAAAAGCCGGAATCAAAATAGATAAAAATATGATGACGAATGTGTCTGGTATTTACGCGGTGGGAGACGTTACCGGCGGCATGATGCTGGCGCACAGGGCCACACAGCAGGCAAGAATCGCAGCCGGATATATCTGCGGCGAAAATGATTTCATTTATAATGAAGATTTTATTCCTTCGGTTGTCTACAGCCATCCGCAAATCGCTCGCGTGGGATATACACAAAAACGCACTGAAGATGAAGGTCTCTCCGTAGAAGTCGTTAAATCTCAATACAGCGCTAATATTATTGCCCGGGCGGAACTGATGGGGCAGGGGTTTGTCAAAGCGATCTTTCATCAGGATAAACTTATCGGCGCGACGATTGTCGGCGAAGAGGCCGCGGATTTGATTGCGCCGCTGGCGCTGGCCGTATCCAACGAACTGACTAGAAAGCAATTGCGTAATTGGGTAATTGCACATCCAACGGTAAGTGAAATATTTGCACCGTTAATAACAATTAATTTATATCATTGACTTGCCTGATTAATTTTCCTATATTGTCAATGAATTTGAGGTGACTTATGGGAAAAAAGAAATCAACAAAATTATATCGTTACAGAAGTATGAATTCAGAAAATTTGTCTCGAATATTTACCCATTGCGAATTATATTTTGCAAAACCAAAGGAATTTAATGATCCCTTTGATTGTCAACCACCATTTTCTATTAATAATTACAGTGAAAATGATTTGCGAGAACATTTCGAAAACGCATATAAGTCCGAATGTCCAGAAATTTGTGATGCAAAAAGAAAAGCAATAATCGAGAAAAGAATAGAAGCCATTTCTAACAATAAATATCTATTTAAATTAGAAATTATTGATCCATTTATTAAAAGATATTAATCAAAATCTAAATATAGAAAATGCACTTGAACTTGCAAATCTGATTTTATGGAAAAAATCTGAGCATTGGGATTATGAAAAAGAATGGAGAATTGTAGTAGATACAAGTCTTAGAAACGATATATCTATACATAGCGACATAAATAATTGCGCATAGCATGCAAAAGAGGCACTAACAGGATCCTAACACATATTCAATAAATATAAATCCACCGTTTGGTGACGATAACACTTAATTCCATTTTTAAATCAAAGATGATATTGAGACGGCGAGGAAGATGTGACGAGGCTTATTGATAATACGTTGAGGAAATCCCGATAAATCGGGACCAACAAAGAGAGCGCTTTGATTTAAAACTGGAAAAGGAATTCATCATGAAGTTAATAAACTATAAATCCGTTACGCCGACAAATTTTGATAATGATGTGGCCAAAGGCGTTACCGGTCGTGTGGTGGCGGGCAAGGCTGATGGCGCGAATAATTTTTGCATGCGAATTTTTGAAATTGCTCCGGGAGGGCATACGCCGAAACACGCTCATCCGTGGGAACATGAAATGTTTATTCACGCAGGTGTTGGAGAAATTTACGGTAACGGCAAATGGAATCCAATAGGGCAGGGCAATGTTGTTTTCATGCCGCCTGACGAAGAACATCAGGTTAGAAATACCGGCAAAGAGCTTTTGATTCTGGCATGCCTTGTTCCATCTGCTGCCCCGGAATTATAAGGCAAAGCAATATTCGAAAATTCCAGCAGCAACATTATCGATTACTTGATCAAAAATATCTTGACAGTGTAATGTTATTGTCGTACCATATTTCGTACGATAAGGGGGTAAAGAATATGACAACATTATCTGCGTCGGAAGCCAGAAAACGTTTATATAATCTGGTAGATGAAGTAAAGGATACTCATCTGCCGGTACAAATTATCGGTAAAAGAAATTCTGCTGTTCTTATATCGGAAGATGACTGGCGGGCCATAGAGGAAACTTTGTATCTCACAGCGATACCTGGCATGCGGGAATCCATTAAGAAAGGTCTCAAAACACCGGTTGATAAATGTGATAAGGAACTCAAATGGTAAGCTGGCATCTTGTGTTTACTAAGCAAGCTCAAAAGGATGCCAGGAAATTAGCAAACTCCGGCCTCAAACCACAGGCCAGCCGCATATTAAATATTCTGCGTAAAGATCCATATCAAAATCCACCATCATATGAGAAGCTCGTTGGTGATCTTAGCGGCGCTTATTCGAGGCGAATCAATATTCAGCGTCGCTTAGTTTACCAAATACTTGATGATATCAAAACAGTGAAAGTTATCCGCATGTGGACACACTATGAATAATCAGGCAAATATGCCGTAGCTAAGCATCATCTCTGCCCCTTCGATAGTGTCTTTGATTTGAAAATGGACTTACATATTCAGCGGCTTTTTCGCCTGCTAAATAACCGGTGGAGAAAGCGGCCTGCAGGTTATAACCGCCGGTATCGGCGTCAATATCCATGACCTCTCCGCAGAAGTACAGTCCGGTAATTAATCTGGAAGCCATTGTGCGCTGATCTATTTCGTCAAGCGAAACGCCGCCAGCGGTAACTATGGCTTTTTCGAGTGACAAAGGAGCGTTGATGTTAAAACGAAGAGCTTTAAACAGCTCTATAATTTTTCCTCTTTCAGCGGCGGTTATTTGATGAGCCAGTTTTTCTTTATCAATGCCGGTTAATTCAATAAAAGGTTCAATCATCTTGGCGGGCAGATATTCTTTCATAATGCCGCTGATTTTTCTTTTGCTGGATTTATCCATATCCCGTTGCAGGCGCTTGTGAAGCTGTTCACGGGTCAATGCCGGCTTTAAATCAATCAATAAAGATACAGTGCCTTTTTCCAAGGCTTCAACGACAGCCAGGCTTATCAGCAAAATGATGGGGCCGCCTAATCCGAAATGAGTGAAGAGCATTTCTCCGAAGCGGCTTTCGATTACTGGAGGTCGCGGTGATTTCTTTTCTCCGCGCCCATAGACACAGTCAGGTGTCAGCGTGGAATCAATTGCTGTTGCTTCTCCCTGAAAAGCCGTGGCCCGAACATTGCGTAAGCTCACTCCCTGCATGGATTGAGCAAGTTTCTGCTCGCGGACAATCAAGGGAACCAATGCCGGTTTAAGTTTAACTATGGAGTGTCCAAGCGCGGCGCTTATTTTATAACCGTCACCGGTAGAGCCGGTAGCTGGCCAGGTGGCGCCGCCTGTCGCCAGAATCGCTGCTTTGCAATGATAGTTCCCGTGTTCTGTCTTAACGCCGCAAACGGCATTGTCTTTTATTATGATACCGTTGACTTTAGTGTTAAGTTTTATCTGAACATTATTTTTGGTTAGATATTTTTTAAAAACGCGCACGACATCATGAGCATCATCGGAAACAGGAAATATTCTTCCGCCTCGTTCCACCTTGGTGGCCAGGCCGTGGCCATTAAGAAAATCAAGCAGATCGGGACGAAAAAAATTATGGAAAGCGCTGAAAAGAAAACGGCCATTGTTGCCGTACATGGAAATAAAATTTTTCAAATCAGCCGAATTGGTTAAGTTGCAGCGCGTTTTGCCACTGACCAGAATTTTTTTACCGCAGCTGTCTGTTTTTTCGATTAATAAAACTTTAGCGCCGCAATCCGCCGCTTTGCCTGCGGCCATAAGACCGGCGGCTCCGCCGCCAACAACAATAATGTCCCAATCCATTTTTTCTTCGGTCATGTATTTATTCCCACGTTTTTTGTGGGCGTAACATGAAAGGCTATGGTCGGTCAATCCCGCATAATGTTTTGCCTGACAAAATCGAGAAATTTCTTTGGTTTGCCACAAGGGTCTGAAATATACTTGATGAATAATTCCCCAATGTGGGGGAATTATTCATCAAATGCCGAATAAAAAAGTAGGTTGATTTTGCAGATATGAAATAATTATTAATTATTACAAATACTTATAAATTATTAATTAATATCTTCCGCTGGCACACTAGTTGCTCTATTGTTGCTGAATGCCACGGAGGTAGTTCATCATGAAGAAAGCTTTATACATTGTTGGCTTGATATTTGTTTTGTCAACTTTTGCTTTTGCCGTTGATAGACCTGTCTCCGCTGTTAAGGCCGACCCTGTCAAAACAAATATTGTTAAAGCCGCTAAAATGCATGCTACAGGGAAAATTATCGAAATTTCTGATGAGTTGGTTAAGATTGAACGCACCGTAAAAGGTGATGTAGAAACCATGGAGTTTGCTTTAGAAAAACCTGTAAAAAATATTAGCATAAATGATTCTGTAAAAATAGACTACATGGAAAAAGATGGCAAATTAATAGCATCAAGAGTGGCTAAGGTTATTTTTAAACAAAAAAGAAATTAAGCCTACGGAGATGAAACTTTTTCCAAGTAAAAAATAGTTAGTTGGAGTCCCTTAATTAAAGGGTGGTATTAAAATAAAACAAAATTTTAAGGAGGATTTAAAAGATGAAGCGTTTAGTAATACTTGTTGTTGCATTGGTTTTTGCGTTTTCCACCACAGTAATGGCGGCCGATAAGGCAGCCGAAAAGGCAGCTAATGTAAAGGCTGTAGCAGCTGAAAAGGCTGTTGTTGTAAAGGATGAAGCGGCTGTGAAGGCTGCTGATGTCAAGGATGAGGCCGCTGTAAAGGCTGATGCAAAGAAAGCCAAAGCCGCAAAGAAAGCCAAAAAGAAAGTAAAGAAAGCAGCAAAGAAAGCTGAAGAGAAGGTTGAAGAAGCAGCTCCCGCTGTAAAATAAGGTTGTAAAAACTTTATGTGCTTTTAAAGAAGGGACAGGTTTTACCTGTCCCTTCTTTTTGTTTGTCACTGGTTAATTGATTTTATTTTTGATATAAATAAATCATGTTTAAGAAAATCTTCGACAGGATAATCATTTATAACAATAACCTGACAGTGCGAGTAAGACTGGTGGCATTAACTGTAGTTGGTCTTGCTTTAACTATGGCCATTTGGGGTGTTGTTCAACTTACCGCTCTGGATAGAATATTGGTCGATCAACACGCAAAAAGGCTTGAAGGTGTAGCCGATACAATCAGTACCTTTTATCAGTATTTTCCAACAAAGCGGGGACTTCGTGCCCTTGACTCAGCTCTTAAAGACTTCATTCAAACCGATGTGCGTCTGGCAAGAATTGATATTTTTGATACCAATCATGGCAATGTTGATTACGTTGCCGGTGCAAGCCGGGTACAATATGAATGGCCGGATCATATTGTTGCTGTAGTCAATGCAGATGCCAAGGTGCGTTATGTTAGAATAGAAACGGAAAGCGGTCCGGCACTGGGTTTGCTTTATCCTGTTTCGGAAAATACAAAGGGTTCACATATCGTTGTGGGCATTATTGGTTTTTCGCGCGCGAATGCCGAAATCATGAAAAGCGCCCGACAACTGCTTGTTTTCAGCAGCATCGGATTATTAATTTTCATTCTTCTTGTTTTGGGATTGAGTTATCGCTGGATAATCGACAAACCGCTTAAAGTGATTATTCAGACGATCGATGAATTTCAAAAAGGACAATATATAAACCGGATTCCCGTTGTTCACAGTGATGAATGGGGACAGATATCCAAGCACTTCAACATTATGGCTGATGAAATTCAGGATGTAATGAACAGAAACCTGGAACTGAACAAACATCTGGAAGACCGTGTTCGTGAAGAGACGCTCAAGGTTGTTCAACTGCAAAAACAGGTTACTGATTTGAAACAATTAACTGCCCTGGGTCAGTTGACAGCTAACCTGGCTCATGATTTGGGTACGCCGCTTCACTCCATCGGAGGATTATCCAAACTTCTTTTGGAAAGAGGGGACTGGCCGCCGGATGTGGCCCATAAACTTAATTTAATTGTGCAACAAACTCAACGATTGGACAATGTAATTCAAAATGTGCGCAGAGCCACGCGCCTTCCGGAACCACATTTTGAAGTCTTGAATGTTCAACAAATTTTAAATGAGACATTGCCTCTTGTCGAACCTTTTATGCAAAAAAACAAAGTGAAAATAAAAGTGAATATTGATGAGGAGGTTAAACCTTTATACGTGGACCGTTATCGTATTCAAACCGCATTTATGAATATAATTCAAAATGCTTTTGAAGCAATGCCGCTAGGGGGAACAATAAGCATATCGGTTAAAAATCTTTTCCCCAAAAATTTTGAGTCGATAATCATTAGCGATACAGGCGTGGGAATGACACCTGATATGGTGGAAAAGGTATGCGAACCGTTTTTCAGTACAAGACAGAATGAAGGTATGCGTGGATTGGGGCTGGCTATCGTTCGTGACATAATCAAAGTCCATGGCGGTACAATGGAAATAAAAAGTACGTCGGGACAGGGTACTTCAGTTATTCTTAATCTTCCGATAGCCCAGCAGGAAAATACTTCCCCAGCGTAGAAAGTCATCTTTTTTGTCTTGCAATAATGGCTGATCGTAATATTTTAAGGGTTTTTTAGTGATGGATTTTTTCCGCTGACTAAGCCGTAACGGCGAATTTTCAAGCGTAATGTTTTGCGATCAATATCCAGAATCTGAGCCGCCTTTGACTGGTTCCAGAGAGTCGCCTGCAGGGTTTGCAGAATTTTATCTCTTTCGGCAATTTCCAGTGGTGAGAGCTCATACGAAGCGTCACTTTTGACAAGCTCTTGTTGCTGCTGAAAACGTACCGGCAGATTTTCCGGCAGGATAACCGCGAAAGGAGACAGTAGAAGTGTTTGCTGGAGCATGTTTTCCATTTCCCGCACGTTGCCCGGCCAATCATAAGACATAAGTAATTCCATCGCTTCTACGGAAATGCGTACATTGGCATATCCGAATTTTTTTAGCATTGATTCAATAAGCAAAGGAATATCGTCTTTACGCTCTCTCAAAGGCGGAACACGCAAGCGTACGATAAATCTATATAACAAATCCAGACGAAAACGGCCGGCATCTACTTCCTGATCAATATTTTTATTTGCTGCGGCAACCACGCGTACAGCAACGTGATGAACTTCGTGACTGCCGATTTTCCTTATTTCACCATTTTGCATGAACCGTAAAAACTTACCTTGCAGGGCAGTGGACATCTCTGTAATTTCGTCGAGAAAAACTGTTCCGCCTTCAGCTGATTCCAGTAATCCGACATGCTGATGACTGGCGCCGGTAAACGCTCCTTTCTCGTATCCGAACAATTCCGATTCCAGCAAATTATCGGGAATAGCCCCGCAATGAACTACAACAAAAGGTTTGTCCCGCCTTGAAGACATGTTGTGTAAAGATCGGGCAGTCAATTCTTTTCCTGTTCCGCTTTCACCTTCAATTAAAACACTGGCAGAGGCATCGGCGACACGAGCGATCTGTTTATAAAATTCTACCATTGCCGCGGAGGATCCCAGTAACGAAGGTTCCTTGTTTGTTTCAGGTAAATCAAGTTTCAATCGTTTTTCACGGAGTTCCCTGACTTCCAATACTTTTTTTACAATAGAACGGCAGTCTTCAGGAGAGAATGGCTTGCTGATGTAATCCCAGGCGCCCAGACTTATAGCCTCCATTGTCGTTTCCAGAGAACCATAAGCCGTCATGAGGATAACCGGTAAATCCGGCCACTTTTTGTGCACTTCACCTAGAAATTGCAAACCATCCATTTCAGGCATACGAATATCGGACATCAGCAGATCATATCGGGAGAGATCTTGCTTTAAAGCTTCTCTGGCGGATGTATAAGTTTTGACATCATAGCCATCAAGGGATAGAGCTTCCTGCAGGAACTCGCAAGCGACCGCGTCGTCATCGATTACTAAGATATGGGCCTTCATAAATTACCTGCATTTTATATTCGATAAAAGATCAACTCATAAGGTTTGATTTTTCAAGGCAGGGCTGCAATAAAAAATCCCGAGAGCTTTTTGCTGCCCAAAGCGTCCTGGGCAACGATGTCGCACTGAATTCTTTTCTCGCCGTTTTCTTCAAATTTTTTAACTACCTCACCGCTGACGATGATTGTCGCCCGATTTTTTGTATTGTCCACATCATCCAGATCAACTGGTTCTGTCATACTCAAAAAACGAGAGTTAAATTTTCTTAAATATTTGTTTTCGATCCAGGAAGTAATCGCCTCGCCGGCAATACCCATTATTAACATGCCGTGGGCTATAACATTTTTCATGCCTATCATCTTAACGAAGGTCTGATCATGATGAAGCGGATTAAAATCACCGGAAGCTCCGGCGTAACGGACAAGATGTGTTCTGGTAATGGGCGCGGAAGTATAAACTGGCATTTTATCCCCGACTTCAATATCATCATAATTCAGAGCCATATTAAATTCCTATTTCCATTAATTTAGTACGGGTTTTAAGTACCAGTTCGCCATGCTGATTTGTTAATTCCGTTTCCAGAATCGTAACCTCCACAAGCCTGTTTCTGGTGATTTTTTTTGACATATCGATAACTTTCATTTTACGGGTTATTACATCACCGGCATAAATATTGCCAAAGTATTCATATTCTTCTTCTCTGTGCAAAAGCCGGCTCAAATCAATACCCAAAATCTTAGCCGTGCCCATCAAACCGCCACCGGTCCAAAAAAAAGAACAGGTTGGAAAAGTAGGCGGAATCGGTATCCCTCGATATCCCGCTTTTTGGGCAGCTTCTTCATCACAATAAATGAGATTGATTTGTTCCTCACTATTTTTTTGGGAAACGGCAATGACAAATTCGATAATTTTATCTTTTTCTATTGTAAAAGTATAGGCAGGGAATTCCATGCCCAGCTTTGACCTGTCTGCCATAATTGCCTCCTGTAAAAATGAACTTAATTTATATCATATTTATATCAGAATAGCACAATAAAAAAATGGTGTTTTGTGTGTGATACACACAAACCACCATGGGAAAAACAATATTATTTCTATGTTTTAGCTGAGCATGTCTCGTCCGTAGTCAAGGATACGT
>JQDQ01000076.1 GCA_000747625.2 Smithella sp. SCADC | reverse complement strand
TCGGGAAATCGTTCTAACGTACAGGTCTACTCAAATAGCATGTACTACCACTCATGTCCAGCGTAAATATCAAATTCGCATGCCTACATGTTTTTTGGTTTTCCGAAAACCCGACCTTAAGATTTCAATAACTTAACGACTAAAATGCCTAAAATATGCCTACTACTGTCGAAGCCGGGAATCCAATTCGCAGTCAAAAGCATATCGCGACGGCGAGGAAGAGACACCGGAGGCGTATGTGAAAATACGTTGAGGACGCCGATGGCGAAGCCAACAAAGGTAGACGAATGACCGGAAGCGCACCCCGCAGGGGAGCGCATAATAAATCAAAGGTGATATTGCGGCGGCTAGGCGGTTATTGTATACACGTGACCTTGGTGTTGTTGAAAAAATCCATGTTGCTGGGCTGTTCAAAAATGCTCAGGTGCAAGGCGCGCAAAAAACCGAACTGCGAGGCGTATATAGATATACGTTGAGCGGTGCGGTTTGCAGCGCAACGCAGCAGATGAGCGTTTTATAAAGCCTTCGGCTTTTTCCGGCAAGGAAAGTGTCCATTTTATAATTGCGCTTCCCTTACGGGAATGCGCTCCCGGTCAACAGCTCCTCAGTCCAGCGGAATTGTTTTAACATTAGCGGGAACCGGCAGGTTAAAAATCGACAAATCGGTTGCCTTCTCGATTTTGACATCCGAATATTTTACTGATACCGACGTTATTCTATCGGCCATGCTTATTGTAATTTCTCCGGCAACAGGATTCTGTTCTTCATAATGGTCATATTTAACATTATATATTTCTTTACCATACTCATCTTTGCGAACGAGTTTCAATAACCTGTTATTTTCCCCCACCCAGATAATTTGCGAACATCTGGATTGCGCTACCATTTCTATTCGCAGAAAATTTTCTTCCTGATAACTGTGATAAGCGATAAGCTTTTCCTTCAAAGAAGGATAAGTTCCGGCAAAAATCATTACCATATCGTCAATACTAATTGGCCAAGGTAAGAATCGCTCCAGATTAACAGCCGCCGGTTGTCCATAATAATATTCTCCCTTCGACGGAATAAAAATACTCATTTTTTCAGGAGAAGCAGCAAGAAAAAAATGTGGTGTTCCGATGACCGAAAGAAATTCTAACCTTAAGTATGAAGGTTTTTTTAGAACTAAAACTGCCCTGACCGGATGATAACCATTAGACGTCACTAAATCTATCTGTACAACAGCGCTTAAAATATCGTTTTCTCCAACAGCGCGGGAGATGGCCGCAAGAATTTTTTCCGGTGGAGAATCGTTATAAATAACTGCCTTTTGAAGGCAACCACTGGCAAGCACCGCCAGCAATAGCAAGGACATCATATAAGGCCAGAGTGATTTTTTCTTGGGCATGGGGGAAATCTTTTTCGTAAAATATTATGGATTTGCTGTTATTTATGCTTAATTAAATCTTCAAGCTTTTTTTGTACCAGACTATTTTTAGGATCAATTTTAAGCACACGATTATACATTTCTTCCGCTTCTTTAGTCTTGTTCAGTTTTACGTAAACATCGCCCATATGCTCAATGATATTAACATCGTCGGGCAGAAGTTCCAACGCCTGTTTCAAATGCTTCATTGCGCTGTTTAATTTATTTTTTTTGTAATAAACCCAACCAAGGCTGTCTATCAAATAACCGTTATCGGGTTTAATTTTCAAAGCTTTGATAATCATTTTTTCCGCGTCATCAAGATTCATGCCGCGATCAGCATAACTGTAGCCTATAAAATTAAGTGCTTCGGCATTTTCCGGATCAATGGCTAAAACCGTTTCCATTTCCTTGACACTTTCAGAAAGGCGATTTGTCTTTTCATAAATTACGCCCAGCGCATAATGTAAATCTATGTCCTTGGGATCAATGCTGATGCCTTCCTTCAAGATATTTTCAGCGGCAACGATATCTTTAGCTTCTTCATAAAGAGCGGATAAAAACAGATAAAAAGGAATCAGATTATTCTTCTTTTTAATACCTTCCTTTATTAAATTAATGGCCTCGGAAATTTTACCTTCTTTTTTAAGGATCAGCCCGGCACGAATTTGAGAGCTTGCATATAATTCGAATGAAGTAGCAATATTCTGATATTCTTCCATCGCCAATTTATTCTCGCCTTGTTCTTCATACGTGTTAGCCAATAAATAACGAACCTTGTCATCCGTTAGGTTCTTTTTCAGCACTGTAGAAAATTCAGCTACAGCCAAATCAAGTTTGCGCATATCATAATATAAAAGACCTAAAGCAATTCTTACATCACGGTTATCAGGATCAATTTTCAGTACTTCGAGGAACTCTTTTTCCGCGTCCTCATATTTTTTATCTTTAATTAAAAGTTCTCCTATTTTAACCCGTAAACTTATCCTTGCAGGATTAATCTCCAGATAATGGCGATAAACGGCAATGGCTTTGTCCAGCTTTTCCTGCTTTTCGTAAAGCGCAACCAGATCAAACAAAGCCATTTCAAAATAAGGGTTTAAAGATATAGCCTTTTTGTACATTTTTTCGGCCTCTTCCAACCGCGTCATTTTCACCAGGACTCTGCCATAGTAATAGATGCCCATAATGTTGTCGGGATCGATTTTTAAAAGCTTCTTAAAAGTTTCTTCAGATTTATCAAATCTTTTCTCCTCGGCATAAATTATCGCCAAATAAAAATGGGCCATAATATTCTTAGGATCAAGTTCAATTACCTTTTTGTGTTCGGCAATAGCCTTTTTATTTTCGTGAATATTCAGATACAAACTACCCATAATCAGATGGAGTTCTATATTATTAGGATTTCTGGAAAGCATTTCTTCGCCCAGGGATATGGCCTGGCCGATATCGCCCTGTTCCGTGTAAAGAGAAACAAGCTCTGTCGTAAGATAAGAAGATCCGGGGTCGGCCGCAACCGCCTGTTTCAACTCCTCAGTTGCTTCCTCAATTTTACCGTTCAAACGCAGAAGAACACCCAGGGAATAATGATAAGTCGCAGCTATTGATGTTTTCGATGAAGAGGAAACCGGGACTGCCGGCAGATGGCTGCAACCGTATAAACTTATAAAAACTAAAATTACTATGACTGCCGGATATGTTTGCTTTTTTTGCATATTACATCAATAACTTTATTAACGATTAATTTATCAATATCTAACTGGATGCTTTTTATTTTTTAATTAGCCGCGATACCGGAACAATCGCTACTTCTTTTTCCCTTAACACTTTCACTGCATCGCCTACAGCCCGAACAGTTTCCGGATAAGGATGGCCGATAATAATCACGGGTGCATCATCACCATTTTTTTTGGCAACATTAATCAATATATTATAAATTTCATTGTAGTCACGATTGTTATCAAGAAATATTTTACGCGCGGCCACCGGTAATCCTACTTTTCCCGCGGTGACAAAAGTTTTCGTATCAGCAGAAGTACGCGAATCTACGAAAAACAATCTCTTATTTTTCAACTGATTAAAAACTACAGTAAGTTTTTTTTCATCCATCATGAATTTTGAACCCATATGATTATTAACTCCGGAAATATAGGGCACAGCGGCAATGTCTTTCTCTAATTGAAAGATAATCTCGTCGTTACTCATATCCGTAAAAAGAGCGCCCGGACCCGGTTTTTCGCGCGGATAAGAAAGAGGCTCCATGGGCAAATGCAAGAGTGTCTCCCGATGCGCCTTATGAAACATTTCCGCTGCTTCACGAGTGTGAGGGCACAGAGGTAAAATAGCCAATGTTATATCGGCATTAATTTTCAACAATTCTTGTATTTGCTTCAGGTCATAACCAATGTCATCAATAATAATTGCTACCTGCCTTCGCGGTATAGACTTGGGAGGCAATGGTTTCGCCTTTTCCTTTTTAGGTGCAACTGCTGCTTTCCGTGGCGCTACTTTTTTCGTTTTTTTTGCCGGCTCTTTAACCACTGATGGCTCTTCTTGAAACAACAGCACATAAATAATACCTGCCATTGTTAAAACAATTAAAAATATCATCAATGCCGGGAAGAGACGTTTGTTCAATTTCATAAATAATTATTTTTTTCTCTCTGTAAACAACTTAGCTATTCAGGTTCTTTTTCATGATATCCCATCCTTTTAAGATATCAATTGCTGTCTTGAGTTGATTATCATTAACTAAATCAGAAGGATCCTTATCCTCCTTATCCTCTTGAGTCTGAGGTTCATCAACCTTGGTACCATCTTCCTTTGCCGGTTTTATATGCCCTTTGAGATCTTTTTCTTTAATCCGGTCCTCCCACCAGGCAGTATTATCCGCATCCTCCTTCGGCTTCATGTATTTAACTATAATATCCGGCTTGATGCCTTCCGCCTGAATGGACCGTCCTTTCGGCGTGTAATAACGTGCGGTCGTCAGCTTAAGCGCGGAACCATCTTCCAGTGGAATAACTGTCTGCACAGATGCTTTACCAAACGTTTGCGTTCCCATGATCAAAGCCCGGCCATTATCCTGTAGAGCTCCGGCAACAATTTCCGCCGCACTGGCCGTACCTTCGTTAACCAAAACAACAATCGGACAAGTTAACTCATTACCATTGTCCTTAGCCGTTGCTTTTGTTTCCATGTTTTTTGTGCGTCCGCGAGTGGAAACAATGGTTCCTGATTTAAGAAATACATCGGAGACCTCTATTGCCTGATTCAACAATCCACCCGGATCATTTCTCAAATCTAAAACCAAACCCTTCATCGGATTGAGTTTTTTGCCAATGTCCTTTAATGCTTTGTTTAAATCATCAGCTGTTCTTTCCTGGAAAGCAGCGATACGAATATATCCAATATCATCAAAATATTTGACCTTAACACTCTTGATTTGAATAATAGCACGCGTCAGCACAATATCCTTCGGTGCAGGCATTTTTTCCCGCATGATCGTAACCGTAACCTTAGTATCCTTAGGACCGCGTAGTTTCTTTACGGCTTCCATAATAGTTATATCTTTAGTCGATTTACCGTCAATTCTTAAAATCTGGTCGCCCGATTTTAATCCGGCAACAAAGGCAGGAGTATCTTCAATGGGTGAAACGATTGTCAAAACATCCTTTAAAATTGTAATCTCAATGCCAATCCCTCCGAAAGCCCCCTGTGTCTCTACTTCCAGTTCTTTGTATAAATCCGGCGTCATAAAGGCGCTGTGGGGATCCAGAGATTTGACCATTCCGTTGATCGCGCCTTGAATTAAAGTTGATGATTCAACCTCATCAACATAATTTTTCTGTACCATGTCTAAAACTTCATTGAATGTTTTAAGACCTTTATAAATATTTTTATCCAGTGCGTAAACATTGCTATCATTACGCAGTCCTAAAAGGACAAAGACTCCCAGACAAATAATGACTGATAAAGACGCTTTTGTTGATAATTTTTTCATAATATTCCCCGCCATGTTAGAGATATAATCGCTAATTTATACCTTTTTCTTTGATATTTCCACTATTTTCAGAAATTACATAGAAAATAATGAACCTGTTCCCGGATATGGACAACGCATACCAGCTTTTCTTATCACGTCCCTAAATTAAAGATGATAGCGAAACGTCAATATGTATATTTAAGGAAACAGAGCGCCATCTGCCAATAAAGATAGCGCTTTCATTTAGAATTGGGTTTATTCAATTATCCAACTTGTTTTATCCGCGGAATCTTTAAGAACAATATGAAGCCGTCCCAGTTCCTGTCTTATATCATCTGCTCTGGACCAATCCTTTTGGCTGCGGGCGGCTTGTCTTTGTTTAATTAAATCTTCAATTTTATCTATATCCAAGCCCCGTTTACGCAACTCGGTTTCCTTATCAGACACAAAAAATTGGCCGGCATCACTCTGAAAAATTCCCAGTACCGTTCCGAAATGATCAAAGACTTGCTTTGCTTTTGTTAAAATTGCAGCCTTTATATCATCAGGCATATGCTTTTCATCAACAATGAAATTATTCGTAAGCCTGACCATATCAAATACATGACCTAATGCTTGAGCCGTGTTAAAGTCGTCATCCATTGCGGCATTAAATTTATCAATAAGCTTCTCAAACTTGCTTACATAATCGTCTTTTTTTCCTGAAGATTTGTTAACAGCTTTTGTTGCATCAGATGATAATTTGTCCAGAGTATCTTTTATAATCTTCAAAGTCGTGTAACATCTGATCAAGCTGGTCCTGGCTTCTGTAAGCGAACTTTCCGAATAATCAACCGGACTGCGGTAATGACTCTGAAGCATAAATAAACGCAATACTTCCGGATGATAATTTTTTAATATTTCTCTGACAGGAAATATATTGCCCAGCGATTTGGACATCTTTTCCGAATTTATTTTTACAAAACCGTTATGCATCCAATAATTAGCCAGGGGCTTGCCGGTGGCCGCCTGCGATTGAGCGGTTTCATTCTCATGATGCGGAAAAATTAAATCTTCACCGCCACCGTGAATATCGAAAGTTTCCCCCAAATAGCGCCGGCTCATGGCGGAACATTCAATATGCCAGCCGGGCCGCCCCTTTCCCCAGGGGCTTTCCCAAAAAGGTTCATCTTTCTTGCTTTTTTTCCAGAGGGCAAAATCCAAAGGATTCTTTTTTTTGTCATTAACATCAACGCGCGCACCGGCAACCATTTCCTCCAGATTGCGTCCTGATAAATCACCATATTTCCCGTAATTATTGATCGCAAAATAGACATCTCCGTCGACGCCATAAGCATATCCCTGCTTTTCGAGAGTACTGATCAAAGCGATTATATCTTCCATGTGTTCGGTAGCCCTCGGGGTTATCGTAGGAGTTATAACTCCCAGCGCCGCCATATCTTCATCGTGCAATTTAATGTAGCGTTCCGATATTTCGGCAATGCTGACGCCTTCTTTGTTGGCACGGTCGATGATTTTATCGTCTACATCGGTGAAATTTTTTACATAAGTCACTTCATATCCGTGCATCCGCAAATGTCTGACTACCACATCGAAAACAATTGCCGCACGGGCATGCCCTACATGACAGACATCATAAGTGGTTATGCCGCAAACATAAATGCCGGCAGCTCCTTCTTTGATAGGCTGGAAGACTTCCTTTTTTCTTGTTGCTGTGTTGAATATTTTCTGAGACATATTCTATCTTACTTTTATCAGGGATAAAGCGGCGCTGTTCGCAAACCGGCATCTTCTTCAAAACCGCAGACGATGTTCATATTTTGCACAGCCTGCCCGGCAGCGCCTTTAATCAAATTATCAATTGCCGCCATTAAAATAACCCTTTTTGTTCGAAAATCAATAGCCAATCCGATATCGCAATAATTCGATCCGCAAACAGAAGAAATATTCGGATACTGTCCGGATGGACAAATTCTCACAAATTTCTCTTTCGCGTAAAAATTGCAATACAAAGAATGCAGTTCTTCCAAAGAAACATCTTTCTTCAGTTTCGCGTAAATCGTGCTTAAAATGCCTCGCTTCACCGGTAGTAAATGCGGCGTAAACGAAATAGCGAATTTTTTGCCGGCCAGAGCATTTAATTCCTGCTCAATTTCCGGAAGATGCCTGTGTTTGCCGACCTTGTATGCTTTAAAGCCGCCGTCAACTTCACAAAAAAGAGACCCCGTCAGCGGTTCCCGCCCCGCCCCGCTTACTCCCGAGGCCGAATCCGCGATAATTGTGGATACATCCAATATTTTCTTTTTCAGTGCCGGAGCAAGACCAAGGATTATGCTTGTCGGATAGCAGCCGGGGTTAGCTATCAATTTCGTTTTTTTAATTTTTTGCCGGTAAAGCTCAGGAATTCCATAAACTGCATCTTTTATAAATTGGACACTGCTATGTTTTTGATACCAGTTTTCATAAGTTTTTATATCCCGCAAGCGATAATCGGCGCTTAAATCAATGACCTTCTTTCCCGCCCTGACAAATTCCGGAGCAATCTCCATGGAAATACCATGGGGAAGGGCCAGAAAAACAATATCGCATATATTGCATATCTCGGCCGGATTAACGTTTTGATATTTTAAATGAGTCAGTCCCTTTAAAGACGGAAATACTTCAGATACCGGTTTTCCGGCGAACCGCCGGGAAGTAACGGCAACCAACTTTACTTCGGGGTGTCCCGATAAAATTCTGGTTAATTCCTGACCTGTATATCCGCTGGCTCCGAATATTGCTGCCTTAATCATAAAATCCCCCAAAAAAAAGGGAGGCCGGAAGCCCCCCTGTTGAATTTTAACGTTTGGAGAATTGGAATCTTTTCCTGGCTCCGGGCTGCCCGTATTTCTTTCGTTCTTTGACACGGGCATCTCTGGTTAAAAAGCCCGCCTTTTTCAGAACTGATCGCAACTCGGCGTCATATTCCAGAAGAGCTTTAGAAATTCCCTGTTTTACTGCTCCTGCCTGACCGGCCACTCCACCACCGTTCACATTAACATATAAATCAAACTGATCTTTTTTACCAGTAATCTCAAATGGTTGTTTGATTATCATTTTAAGACTGGGACGAGTAAAATATTCATCATAACTTCTTTTATTGACTACGATGTTACCACTACCCGCTTTCATATAAACACGGGCAATTGCACTTTTTCTTTTCCCTGTTGCATAAAAACGTTGCTGCGCCATGATTTCTCCAATTATGAAAATAATCTAATTTATAATTTTACATCCGTTAAATGGACAATTTCTCCGGACATTGTGCTTCATGAACATGGGCATTGCCGGAATAAACTTTTAGTTTTTTCAGCATCTTGCGTCCCAGATTGGTTTTGGGAAGCATTCCCTGCACCGCTGTACGAATCAAATTTTCGGGTTTTTCTGCCAACATCTTTCCCGCAGTCGTTTCTGTGAGTCCGCCGGGATAACCCGAATAAGAATAATACTTTTTATCGATCAGCTTTTTCCCTGTAAGTACAATCTTTTCAGCATTAACTACAATAATAAAATCGCCGGTGTCACAATGCGGAGTATAAGTAGCCTTATGCTTTCCCCTCAAGCGCAGAGCTATTTCACTGGCGAATCTTCCCAATACTTTGCCGGAAGCGTCCGCAATGAGCCACTTTTTGTCTGCCGTTTGAGCATTTGCCATATATGTCTTCATAATAAAACCACCATCTTAGTAAAAAATTGAAAAGAGATGATTATTCAATTTCGTATTGCTTGTCAAGCAAAATGTTTATATTTTTTTACTTATTTGATGACCAGCATCTTCCCCAAATTTCATCATTAAGATACTTTTGGAAATCCGTAAGAATATCGTTCGTCTTGCTGTCGGACAAATTTTCCATAATATGTCAACTTGGCTAAGTGGCATATTACCATAAAATACCAGGCAACAAAAGTTCATTTTGTTGGATTTTTAAGCACTTTTTTCTTTGCATTCTTTTCAGAAAAGAGTAATATTTACTCCGAAAATCGGAAAATACCAACCAAGTATATTAATTGTTATAAAGATATGACTAAGGAGAATATTTGTGGGTATACGTGATCTATTCCGTAAGAAAATATCAAGTGATGAGTTTGCACTTGCGTGCATGGAAATGAATAAAATGGTCACGAGACTTCTTTTCTCTAATTATAGTAGTTTATTTGTATACAAAAACGACTTAGATAAATTGCTTGCGATAACAGAATGTAAATACCTTTCCTTTTGGGTTCTAAGACGAAGTTTAAATGACGACATCCTTTTTGATATGTACAATATTAATCTCAAGGATAGCAAAATGTCTTTGGCTGAATTTAAAGAGCAACTAGATATTCGCTATAAAACATATGACGTCGCATTCAAGGAATTCACAGACGCAAAAAATAAAGATAATCCATCGAGTCAAGGTATGAGAATAGGGCAAATTCTAATTAATCACATAGGCAACTTACACCTGTTAAAACAAGGAATTATGATAGATGAACAAGACAAAGACATTAAAAATATTTTCTTGTCTTTTACATACCTAATGGAAAGCATTAAAATGGCAGACTCGGTGGTTCAGTCGGTAAAAACTAAATATCGCATTGAGCCGTTCCTTAGAGAAGCATAAATAATTATAACAAAATCAATGCAGCCGATCGCTACGCTCCGGCTGATTTTTTCGTTCCCGAAGCGCTGCGCGCTTCGGGAACGCCCGGCTGAGCCGAGCGCGATTATTCCCTCGCGCGCTGACTCGCGCTCGGGACAAGGGGGACGCCCTTAAGTTATTAAGTAGACAGAATACGGATGTACGTGTACAATGTATTCCATGCCACGATCATCAAGATTAGATGCCCTCGGGGCATTGAATCACATCATGATCCGGGGGATCGAGCGTAGAAAGATATTTAAAGACGACGACCGGGAAGCAGGACACTGAAAAAAAGGGGACAGATTTATTTTCTTCAGGGGTGACAAGGGGGACGCCCTTA
>JQDQ01000075.1 GCA_000747625.2 Smithella sp. SCADC | reverse complement strand
CCCCCTTAATCCCCCGCCGGCGGGGGACACGAAACGAGCGCATAAGGTAAACAAATGAAAACGAATTTGTATAAAGATCCAACAAATATCATCATCACCGGTGTCGGCGGGCAGGGTAATGTCATGGCCTCCAGAGTACTTGCCGGAATGCTGGTGAACGCGGGATTTATCGTCACAATCGGTGAAACTTTCGGCATGTCCCAGCGTGGCGGTTCGGTGATGAGTCATTTGCGCGTATCTTCATCGTCCGTTTTAAGTCCGCAAATTCCGCAGGGCAGGGCAGACATTATCATCGCTCTGGAGCCGGTGGAAGCTCTCAGAGTGCTCACTAAATACGGCAATCCTGATGTCGCGGTTCTGGCTAATTCGCGCATGGTTTATCCTATGGGTGTCATCACCGGTGAGTTTAATTATCCTTCTCTTGATGAAGTTAAATCAATGTTTACAAAACTGGCGGCAAAAAGCTGGATTATTGACGCCACATCCGTTGCTGTTGATTTGGGCAACCCTGTTTTGAGCAATATCGTCATGATCGGAGCGCTGGCGGGCTCGTCATTGCTGCCGATTAACCGCCGTGCCTTTGAAAAAGAAATAACAAAAAGTCTACCGGCCAATAAACGCGAAATAAATTTAACCGCATTTGACGCCGGCGCAAAAATGCTTTAATGCTAATTATTGCCATTCTTCTGAAGTATTCACATCATCAACTTCAAAGAATATGCAAGACTTCAATTCGTTATTGACGACGCTGTGTATTTTCCATTTTTAAAAATAATGAATTGTGCTATTGTGCTTTAAACTAACTTGTGACCCTACGTAATATCGTGCGCCTTTTAGGGTATTAGGTTATTCAAGGCATTGTAAAAACCGAATTGGAATATCATTGGAAGGAGAGATGATGAAAATAAAAAATGTTCGCAGCATTATTTGTTTAGTATTATTTTTTCTGTTCGCTAATCAGGCATGGGCGGCAGACTGGATATTCTATACGTCATCTAACATAGGTAAAGAATATTATGATAAAACCAGCATTAAGAAAGTAGATAAAAACATTGTTAGCGTATGGATTAAAATAATATTAAATGAAGATGCTAAAACAAATAATTTTTTATCTCTCAGAAGCATAGGTAAAGCTCCCCGACATCCTGACATGTTGAACCATCAGTTGATGTTGATCGAAATTGACTGCGTTAATGATAAAGTGAAATCTTCTCATATGACTATTAATGATGCAAAAGGTGTTGTTGTTGCGCCGGAACCTAAATCATTTATTGGTAAATGGAATGCTATTCCTTTCGATTCCAATGCTGATAAACTTAAGAATATAGTCTGTAGTGCCGGAAAGAGTTTAAAGACAATAAAGAAATAGTGTCTTCGATGTTTTCAATTATCGAAGCGACGTTTTTGTTCAACGCCCTGCCAGGCCACCTAAAGCAGCACTGGGCGCAGACTGGACCGAACCCAGCATCACCATATCGAGAAGAACGTTGATGCTCTCACTTACGAAGGGAGCATACTGATCCCGGGCTTTCTGTTTAAGTTCAGTCGGCGTCTTCTTTTCATTGCTGCCGCCTTCCTTCTCCACTTCTTTGCGCAAGTCGGCGAGACGGATAAGGCCTTTCTTTCCGGCGGCTTCTTGGTTGTTCTTGATTATTTCGGCGAACTTGGCGTCTTTGATGACCCGAGCTTTAGACCTTACTGCCAGTTTTGTAAGCATGGGTTGTTCCACATTTTTCCAGAGTGGCACGGAATTTCCATATAAGCCCAGAAAGGGCGAGATAGTCTGGGACGGGAGCGGGTATTCCAGCGCCGTTTCACCGATATCTTCGAGAATGAAGAATATCGGCAACCGCACATCTGCTTCTACGCCCGTCTTTTGTGTGGACTTGCCGCCGGGAAGAAAGTACAGCGATGTGGTCACTTTCATACCGCCCAGATCTTCGGGTAGCGGCATCAATATCTGTACGGATCCCTTACCGAAGGTATGGTCAGAACCAACGATAACCGCGCGATGGTAGTCTTTTAGAGCGCCCGCTACGATCTCGCTGGCCGATGCACTCAAACGGCTCGTCAACACGGCCAGTGGGCCCGTGTAAACCTCGCGGGAATTTTCGGCGGGGAACTTAATAACTTTATCTTTACCTTTTGTTTCCGCTGCGGTTGAATCATTGACATAAATCGTGACTTGTTCGCGACTGTTTTTGGTTGCCACGATTGCACCCTCGCCCAGAAAAAGACCGGCAACACGCACTGCTTCCGCGAGTAGTCCCCCTCCATTGCGTGACAGGTCCAGCACGATTCCGTCGACATGCTGACGCCGGGCCTGGGCAAGAAGATTTCTTACGTCTTCATAGCAGGACTTGTCTCCCTTTTCGTCGCCGTAAAAAGACGGAAGATCGATAACGCCAAACCGGTACTGCTTTCCGTCAACCTTTCGAGACTCATAGGTAATTTTAGCTTCCTGCTCCTTAATATCGACCTTGTCACGTATGATAGTGGTATCGAAGCGGTACGTGCGTTCTGCCTGCCTCAGGATTGTCAGAGTTACCGGTGTTCCTTTTTTGCCGCGGATCATCTTGACAATATCGCGCAGGTCCATGTCGATGATATTAACGGGTTTTTCTTTTGCCTGAGCTACGGCAATGATTTTATCCGCAGGCTTCAGCAGGCCTAAGCGTTCGGCGGCTCCACCGGGGATCAATTCCTCAACGATGGTAAAACCGTTGTCGCTTCTGAGGACGACTCCAATCCCTTCCAGGGAAAGTTGCATTTGAATCCGGAGATCTTCAAGGTTGTCAGGGGATAAATAGCTCGTATGCGGATCTAAAGATTGAGCGAAAGCTTCAGCGGCGATCATAATTAGCTTTTCGGGATTACGCTCGACTATCCGCATAGTTTGTAGTTCATAACGATGAATCTGTTTTTTCTTGGCTTCCGCTAAATCGACACCCGCCAGCAGATCGTTTTCGATCTGGAATTGTACCACCTTTCTCAACAGTATTTTCTTTTCTGCCGTCGTCTTCACATAGGGTCGCTTTTTTACGTCAATGTCCAACTCCAAAGTTTCATCAAGCCGGTAGTCTGGACCAACAATCATTTTGACAATAGCCTCATTTTCCCGCGCCCGTGAGACGAGCAAATCGTAAACCGGATTGAGTGAAGCACAGTTGACAGTTTGCATGCTGGCGAACAAATCTTGCAGATATGGTCTCAATCTTCCCAAATCGGATGCGTACAACAACGTTTTAGAGGGATCCAGGCGTTGAATCATATTATCGATGGCGTGAGTTTTAACATCTCCGGTCAAATTTTTTATCGCGTAATGATTGTACAGGAAACTTTTCATCAGCAGGGGCAGGCGGTTGCAGGTAATATTTTTGGCCACTGAGGAAAGAGGCAAAATCAAAATCAGCACCAGAAGCAATAAAAACTTCCACGAATAGAACCTGCGTTTGCTGCCGAGAGCTATTCTGCGGCTGAGGTGATTGTTTCCGGAGATATTTTTATAATTTCTATCGGACATACTTATACTCTTTTTTACTTTAACCCGGACGAAAGTACGTTTACCCTGTACGAGAAAAATGACGATAGAAGGGTAGATGGATTATGTCAAGTAAAAAGGGGAATTGCTTCATGATTTGTTCAACAGTTTAAATATATTATCAAAGCTCATCAATAAAATACGGTCTCCTCTTGAAAGACCGTGAAATGATAATTATCTTATAATCAGGAAGAACAATATTATCAGGACGCGTTAATATTTTGGCATGATTACTTAGTTAACAAAGTCAAACAGAGGAGATGAGGAAATCAATGATGTCAGTAAGCAGACGCAAAACACGCTATATAGACTCTGAGTCGTTTCATGAAATCATCATGTTTTCGGCCTGGGGATTTGCGCTGGTGCTTGCTTCTGTTCTGTTCCTCTGGATCGGTCACCTTCTGGATGAATTGCTGGGCACTGGCCCGAAATTCATGCTGGGTTTGTTTTTACTGGCCATCATCGGTTCCTTTATAGAATTATATCAGGAAGCCTTGAAGATTATAAAGAACGCCAAGATGTAGCCCTGTTCGGTATTTATTTTTTTAGGTTGTACTCAAGTTTTCAAAAACAACTGCCATCCCGCATACAGCGATCCCGGAATGAGGTCCAAAGCACCGGATGCCTCAGCGACAGGTGTGAATCCGCAGTCATCGCAATTTATTTCGCCCCGGCTTTTGACATAGCAGCCTTTCGTAATAGTGCCATCAGGATCGACATTAATCAGGATATCATCATGGCAGGACCAGCGATTTTCCACCATGGCCTTGAGCCTTCCTGCCGAATTCAAAATGGGCAATCCCGATTTTTTTAGTTCCAGCAATTTTTCAATGGCGGCACGGCGTTCTTCCGGTAAAAGAGAAAGATCATCTTCTCCCTGATTATAAGGATAGAAAAACTGAACGGTCATACCTTTTAGTGTCGGCATTTTCTGTACCCACTTTGCCAAAGATTCTACATCACGCCAGTTGTGTCGATTGAGCGTACAATGGATAAAAACCCGGGGATGCCGCGTTTTTTTAATATTGGAGCAAATAAGGTCAAAGGAATTGCTCCTCAAAGAATCTTGAGTTTCCTTCAGGCCATCCAGACTCACCCACAGTGTATGGCATGGAACATCCAGCGGCAGTGTGCCGTTGGTTGTCACCGCCACGCGCAGGAAGTTTTTTCTGGCATAAAGGACAAGGTCGTGAAGGCGATAAGATCCATCGTGCCACAGCAGCGGTTCGCCACCTTCAAAAACGACCATCCGGGCGCCGAAACGGTACAGTGATTCCAATGCTCCGATTGCCGTATTCCAGGACATTTGAGCGTTTTCATCATCAGAGCGCAGATGAAAAGGGCAGGCACGGCAGGTAAGATTGCAGTGATAAGTAACCTTGAAGCTGGCCAGGAGCGGTAGTTCACGCCCTAATATTTTCCGCTGCAGTAAGAACCATGACAGGTCAATTGGCCAGGGGAAGTGTGTAGTCTTTAATTTTCTTTTATCAATCATTTGGAAAACAATATCTCTTTTCTGAAAACTATAGGAATAAAAGAGAGGTATGTCAATATTATAAAAAACACAGTGAATTTTCAGAATTTGTCGCGGATAAGCTTTCCTGTAAATAATCCCTGATGCAAAAACGTTCGTTGAAGTGGAAATTACAGGCAATTTAGTATAATACCATTTCTAAATCAAAGATGATATTGAGGCGGCGAGGCGTATTGTGTACATACGTTGAGGAAGCCGGCAATCCCGATGAATCGGGACCAACAAAAATAGCGCTTTGAGTTAGAAATGGTATAAGTATTGGTTGACAGAGTCTTATTTAAACTTATATTATTCGCAACGTAAATCAAAGGAAGAGGTGAAATAATGAAGGATATTTATTCGGCTGTAAAAGTGACTGATAATGTTTACTGGGTCGGCGCCATCGATTGGACAATCCGCGATTTTCATGGATACACAACGCCACATGGCAGTACTTATAACGCCTATCTGGTAATGGCTGACGATATTACCTTAATCGATACGGTTAAAGCGCCGTTTATGGGCGAAATGCTGGCCCGTATTAGGTCCGTCGTCGAACCTTCCAAAATAAAATATATCGTTTCCAATCATTCCGAAATGGATCATTCCGGCTGTCTGCCCGAAGTAATTGATTTCATCAAGCCTCAAAAGGTTTTCGCTTCGGCAACTGGCGTGAAAACGCTGAAAGAATTATTTCATGATCAGCATGAAATCACACCGGTAAAGGATGGCGAAACGCTAAATTTGGGCAACATGGAATTGACTTTCATGGAAACGCGCATGATTCATTGGCCGGACAGCATGTTTACATATCTGGCCAAGGATGAACTTTTATTTTCGCAGGACGCTTTCGGTATGCATCTGGCGACGCTGGAGCGCTTTGCCGATGAAATTCCGGCGGCGACTCTGGAATATGAAGGAGCGACCTACTATGCCAATATCGTTCTGCCTTATTCCGCAATTGTTCTGAAGGCTTTGGAGAAAGTCGCCGCATCGGGAATTAAAATCAAGATTATCGCTCCTGATCACGGGCCAATCTGGCGCAAAGATCTTGGCTGGATTATTGATCTTTATAAAAAATGGGCTTCGCAAAAACCTACGGCCAAAGCGGTTGTGGTTTATGCGACGATGTGGCATTCTACCGGGAAAATGGCTCGTGCTATCAGCGAGGCTTTGGCGCAGGCGGGCGTGAAGGTAAAACTTCTGTCCATGAATGAAACTCACCGCAGTGAAGTAGTTTATGAAGTACTGGATGCCGGCGCGCTGATTGCCGGTTCGCCGACGCTCAACAACAATATTCTGCCGCAGATGGCCGATGTTATGACTTACTTGAAGGGATTGAAGCCGGTTAATAAGATTGGTGCGGCTTTTGGCTCGTATGGATGGAGCGGAGAATCAGTGAAACATCTGGAAGCAATGCTCAAGGAAATGAAGGTGGATATTGTTTCTGAATCAATTGCGGTGAAGAACGCTCCCGGAGACGATGTTCTGAAGAAGTGTCATGAGTTGGGAAAAATTATCGCAACGGAATTGCTAAAAAGAACGACTGCCCATTAAAGAATACGTGTCATTTTCCCCCCTTTTTTAAAGGGGGAAGGAGGGGGATTTGCAAAAATCTTTAACGGCTAAAAAAGATTAAGGAGTGGAAAATGGAAAAATATGTTTGCGGTGTATGCGGTTATGTTTACGATCCGGCCAAAGGAGATAATGATGGCGGGATTGCTCCCGGAACTCCATTTGAAGAATTACCCGATGATTGGACTTGTCCGGTGTGTGGGGCGGCGAAGAGTGAATTTGCTCCAGAATAGCCAAATGGATAGAAAAAAGAATGTCATTGCGGCCTTCTCTCAGAAGGCGTGGCAATCTTAAAACAAGACTTCTCCCTTCGGTCGAAGTGACATAAAATAATCCAAAATAAGAGGTCAAGAAATATTATGGATAAAATTCAGGAAGCTTTAAATCAGGCGTATGCGGGTGAAGCGAAGTCCGCTTTGCGGCTCAAGGGTTACGCGCAGAAGGCGGAAGATGAAGGCTACAAGCAAATGGCTAAGCTTTTCCGCGTAATATCTTTCTC
>JQDQ01000074.1 GCA_000747625.2 Smithella sp. SCADC | reverse complement strand
CTACTCTACCCGGATTTTCAAGTGAAAAGCCGCTATCAGACCGATTGCGACAGGGCATTTCCGGTTAAAGAGCGAACTTTTGACGCTTTTGATTATTTAATAGTCGTTTTTATGAATATCGGATTTTTTATCGTAAAAAGCCGACAATAGAAGGATGTCTTGCTCCTGAATTTTATACACTTCCAAATGATTTTATCCGATCTAATCATCACATAGTTGAATCAGGATGGGAGAAAGTAAAAACAAAAAATATTGATATTGATCAGTATAAGAATGAGAAAGGATTTGAACTGATAGCAAAAGAGCTGGGGGTTGAATATCCATCGAGAGATAAAGGGTGAAGTAATGGCACAGATAGGCTGGATTGATTTTTCTCCTGAGCACCGTGAAAGGGTGTCAGCGGTTTTGGATTTACTCAAGCCGGAAGGTGTTGTGGATGAACTGGGCATTGGCAGTATCCGTGACGCCTTTGCGGATAAGATGTTTCCCGGTATCAGTACAATCCAGACCAAGGCAAAATACTTTTTTATAGTACCGTATATTCTATATGAGTATCAACTGCTGTCGCTGGCCAGACAAAAGAGCAAAACACCTGAAAAACATCTCGAAGAACGAGAATATGAAGTGATGTGGGAGCTTGCTGAAAAATATGAACACAAGGTTGGTTGTGGTGTTATCGGGATAACAAAATACAAGCCCGAAAAAATAATGCGCCGACCTTCGGCAATATACTGGAATGGGTTAGATATTTTTGGTGTGATTCGGCATGGCGGTTTGGGTGTTAATTCTTTTCTGCGGAGCCGAATGGAAAGGACGGAAACGTTGACATCAGATATTGCTCAAGGTGATGATGCCCCTCGTGATGACGCTGATGTGGATTATATAAATCGTCTCAATCTAAAAATTCCTTTTGATAAAGACTGGGCTGAAAATTTAAGCCTCGATCTCACACCAAAAGAAGCTGATATCCTTTATCACCGCATACGCGAAGCTGGCAGGGAGTTACTGATCGGTGTATTATTAGAGGACAAAGAACTCTTCGCAAACTTTGAAAACACAGAAAGCTTCGCAGATTTTACCAAGATTGCCGCGTCTGGTAATAAACTGAACCAACACATTCGTGAAATACTTACGCTGGCTCATGATTTTTCAGAGCTTATGTACGGTGCGAACATCACGTATAACTGTCTGCTACAGGAGAACAAATTCAACAACAACGCATATTCTGATGAATGGAGCGAATGGATTGAAAATATCGACTCAAATATGATTGATTATAAGCACTTCAATCCAGATAAAGTATTTGAGCATGTTCATCGTGTCCGTCCCCATACCAGACAATTTGTATATGACTGGTGGGATTACGTTAATGCTTCTTCTCATCCGATTTCGAAAAGAAATGAACTTACGGAGGTTCAAGAGTTCAATACAAAATTGGTTAAAGCAAGAATAAGGCAGAATAAATATGATGATATTAAAGAGAAGACTTGGATTGGACTCAAAAAACTTGAATACCGAATGCCGAATGCAAAAATCATTCTTCAAGATATCTTTGACGGACTAAGGAAGGCATAATGCTCGATGTGAAAAATAACAGGCTGGACTACGGTGAGCAGCTCATTCCCCCTGACGGTAGTTACGACCTTGACTATGCTGTGGGAACCACTTATTCCCTCGATCTGGAAGCAATCATGGTACTTCCTGTTGCCTTATTCTATTCACGTCTTCTGGATTGCTCACCTGATGACCTCAATTTTGATGTGTTGGACGCAATCACTCGGGCGACAGATAAAATCAGAGTATATTGCCAAAAAGGAAAGATCAAGGTTCCGAAAAAATACAATCATCTTATTGCATATTGGGAAAAAGGTATTTCTCAAATACGCATGGATTATCATGCCGCTTCATTTCATCCGAAGATATGGGTGGTGCGATTTACAGCCAGGGACAAAGCACCATATTACAGGTTGTTGATCACAAGCCGTAATCTGACTTACACACATGACTGGGATGCTGCATTTTCGACAGAAGGAGATGTTGGAAATAAACCAGTAGAGAAAAACAAACCCCTGTTAAATTTCCTGCAATATCTTGAACGGAATGATGAAAAAAAATTACCCAGGAAATTTCTGGAAGACCTTTCCATGGTGAACTTCAATCTTCCGGATGGGTTTCACCTGATGAATTTTTATCCAATCGGTTTTGAAAGTCGGGATAGCCGAGCTGTCTATCCAAACCCGTTGGAAAAAAATAATTGGGATGATCTGCTTTGTATTTCGCCATTTGTAGACGATAAGAGTTTAAAATTTTTAGCAGAGAAATCAGGCAAAAAGATTACCGTTCTTTCCAGAAAAGAAGAATTGGATGGTGTTTCAGAAGCGCTAATAAAAGATATCGGGGAAAATCGCTTCTATCAATTTTCTGAATTAATACAGGATGCGGAATGGATGGAGGGCCTTGCTGATGGCAGTCGGTTGGAGATAATGCTTCAAAACCTTCATGCGAAAATATTCATAGGTTCGAAAAGCGCTTATCAGCATTGGTTTATTGGTTCGGCAAACTGTACGCAACCGGCCTTCGGAAGAAACATTGAATTCATGGTTGAATTGAAATCTAATCAAAATAAGCTCTCTCCCGTAAAAATGCGCAATATGCTTACTCATGAGGTAAAAAACGCAGAACTGCCGCCTTTTGAGACATATCAATTGAAGAACCGCAAGAATAATTCAGAACGCAAGAGTCTCGAAAATAAATTGAGGAAGTTAATTTATGATATTACCGGTCTTGCTTTCGAGGGGTTGGTTATACCGCGTTCAATGGGAACTGACAATCTTTGGGACATCATTATTAAATGTGACGCACGAGATTTGATAATTCCGCCCGATTTCAAAGTGATGATAAAGCCTCTTCCTGAAGCAGATAGATTGCCTAAAAATTTTGAATCGGGTGTAATAAATGAAATAAGTGATTTTAAAGGTTACGGTGAAGTCCAACTCAGTCCGTATCTGAATGTTTCAATTCAACATAATAATGAAACAATAAAGTCATTCATCACAGAAATGACAATAGCACTGCCAGATTCACGGCTGAACAGTATTTTTAAGACGATTATTAACAGCAGAGATAAGTTTATGAAATATATTGAATTTCTACTAAATGGTTCCACGCCAGAACCTGTTGTCGCAAGGCCGAATAGCGGTTGTCACGGAATAAAAAATAACGGTAGGCCAAATTCATTACTGACGTCTTCACTTTATGAAAATCTCATGGTTGCGGTTAGTCGGAAGCCTGAAAGAATTATGGCAATAGAAAAAATAATTGAACGGCTCAAAGAACAAAAGGTAGATAATGCATCTATAGTTAGTGATGATTTTCTAAAACTCTGGAAGATTTTTCAAGCATACATACACGGAAATACCAAATGAAGGACAAGATAAAAAAAACATTAGACCACTTGAAAGACTTTCAGCGTAAAACGGCCGATTATGTAGTGTATCAATTCGATTCCGGCCGCAATAGAATGCTGATTGCGGATGAGGTTGGCCTTGGTAAAACGATTGTTGCCAAAGGAATTATCGCTCGACTGTTTGAAAAATCGATACTCTATGAAAAGAATAAGCAGTTCAGTGTTGTATATGTATGCTCCAACCAGGCGATAGCAAAAGCGAATATTGGCAAACTCAACTTTTCAGAAGACAAAACAGCCGTTATGGCTTCCAGTGAAGATGATCGCATTACATCACTGGCATATGCAGATACGTCAGACGATTCTTCAAAGCCATTTTCCATAAGGGCATTTACTCCGGCGACCTCGTTTGACGACAAAACTCATGCGGGTCGTAAGGACGAGCGGTTGCTTTTATATAGACTCTTGTATGACTATGCAGATCTAAACCCATACAAAAATAGTCTCAAATGGATTTTGAAAGGTAACAACAAAATATCTGAGGATACATGGGAAAACGCAATTAAAGACGCTGAGAGGGGTGGACGACCCATCAGAGGGCGGATAAGTTCCGAGTTTAGAAGAAAGATGAATGAAGAAGTAACCCCAGAGATTCTTCCAAAACCATTTCAAGCGGCGGAACTTACTTATCCGGTAAAATATTGGACTCTTCTGAAGAGACTTTGTCAGCTCGAAATCAGAAAGAATAATTATTACTATTATGATTTTGGGCGACAATTGATTAGCCACTTGAGACTTACGCTATCACAGGCTTGCATCTCCTTCCTGCACGCTGACATATTCATTCTGGATGAATTTCAGAGGTACAAAAAAATCATAGTAAACGACCCTGAAAATGAATCGCCGGCTGTTAATCTCGCCAGGGCAATATTTTCCTCAGGTGGCAAGATCCTCATGCTGTCTGCGACACCTTTTAAAGCATATACAAATGATTTTGATGAGATCAACGGCGAAGTGCATCAAGAAGAGTTTGATACAGTATTAAAATTTCTCAACAGAGATCGCAATGAAAACGATTGGAAGGAATTTAACCGTAAAAGGAGCCAATTATTCACTTTCCTCCGCCATTCAAGCAATGATGCCATTGAAAGAGAAAGAATTTTAAAAATCAAAACTGATCTTGAAGTATTTTATCGGGAATGCATGGTCAGAACAGAACGGTTAAGTGTTTCAAAAGACAGAAACTCATTGATCAAATCCATGCTCACGAATTTTCTTGAACCTGAAATTAGTGATCTTAAAGATTTTGTTGCGTTAGATAAGTTGACGGTATATTTGAACGAACATCACCATGCACAGTTGCCCATTCCTCTTGAATATGTAAAATCAAGCCCCTATGCACTTTCTTTTTTGGACGGTTACCAGCATCGAAAACAATTAAAGAAAGCCATAATTAAAGATGAAAATTTGAAACGGATGTTGAAACATTTAAAACACGCGTGGCTGAATCTAAATGCTGTTTCAAATTATAAGAAATTGTCTAATATTTTACCAAACGGCAAACTTCGGCTTTTGCTTGCGGAAACCATTGAGAAAGGTGCATGGAAGCTTCTCTGGATTCCGCCATCCATGCCGTATTACGACTTTGGAGAACCATTTGTCAGTCTGAAAACATTTTCAAAAGTATTGGTGTTTTCTTCATGGGTTCTTGTCCCAAGGATGATATCCACTCTTGTTTCCTATGAAGCTGAAAGAAAATCCATTGGCAATCCTGTTTCTATATCAAAAAAAGAAAAAGACGAAGAAAAAAGAGAATATTTTGTCAAGAGAAGACATCCCCGACCGCAGATATTGTATAAGATTGAACGAGAAGGCGGTGAACCAAGTCTGAGCCAGCCCTTAAACATCATTTATCTGTATCCGAGTATTTTTCTTGCCCATACATACGATCCTGAGCGAAACTTGATTGACAGCAAGTCTATTGATCAAATCAGGAACGATATAAAATCAGTATTAAAGAGCCTTTTGTTGTCAGAGAAAATCAAATCATATGCAAAAGGTAAAGGAGACTGGCGGGCGTGGTATTGGGCCGCGCCTCTGATTTTTGATAAGGCATATCAAAACATTGAATTATTAAATAAATGGATCAGTAAAGGTATTCCCATTGCAGATTCTGTAACAGATAGTGAAGATGAAACCCCGCAACGTGATGAAACAAGCGGGAAAGCACAATATTTTGAGATGCTTAGAAAATCGTTTACATCACCTGATTCTTTGGAACTACCTGTTCTGACAGAAGGGCAAGCGGAAAAGATTGCAGAATATCTTACAACCCTGACACTCGCTTCCCCGGCGATCTGTTATCTTAGGACTCAATTAAGAAACAAGTTGGAGCTAACTGAATCTGTGCTCGATAGTTCATTTGAGGTAGCATCCGCTTTTGTTACATTATTTAACAAACCCGAAAGCATAGCCGTTATCAGACTTTGCACTAAAGATGTTGACGGCGCTTCCTATCTTGACAGGGTTTTAGAATATTCTTTAGCCGGAAACATACAGGCAATGCTGGATGAATACTTTCATCTCATCAGTGAAAGTGAGGGCCTGTATAACGAGAAGGAAATATCGACGCATATATCAGATGTGTTATCGATTCGTTCTACCACAACAAAGGTTGATGATATCTCATCTTTTCTCAGAAGTGCTTACAGAAATGACGATATAAAAACGAGAGCCTTACGAACTCATTTCGCTGTTGATTTTGCCGGACGCAAACTTCTAACGGCAAAAACATCGAGCAGGCAAATCAATATAAGACAGGCATTCAACTCACCATTTAGACCATTTGTACTTGCAACAACCTCTATCGGCCAAGAGGGTCTTGATTTTCACCTATATTGCAGAAAAATATTTCACTGGAACCTACCATCAAATGCAATCGATATCGAACAGAGAGAAGGAAGAATAGATAGATATAAAGGTCTGGTGATTCGCCAAAACCTCGTAAAAAAATACAGCAGATATGTATCTAAAGATAGTGAAAAAGACGCTTGGAAAACGATATTTGAAGTTGCGGAAGAGATGGAAGGGAAAGGCAAGGGATTGTGCGAGATGGTGCCATACTGGCATACAGAAGCTGATGATGAATTGAAAATTGAGCGTTTTGTCCCGCTTTATTCATTTAGTAGGGATATTGACAAATATAAGGAATTGCAGAAAATTTTAGTATATTACCGCATGACTTTCGGACAACCTAGGCAGGAAGAATTAATTGATGCGATAGCAGAGTTGAGGAGAGATGACTGTAAAGCTTTCACAGAGCTCTTCATTGATTTAAGCCCAAAATAATTTCGAATATTCTAGGCTAAATCTGGGGACACCATACTAGTTTTTTCTTGACAAGCAGTGATTATAGTCATAGACAATAAACATGGGCCGTATAGCAAGAGTAGTCGCAGCAAAATATCCTCATCATGTCACCCAGCGAGGCAATCGTCGGCAGGACACATTCTTTTGTGAAGATGATTACCGGTATTACATAGAAACCATGTCTGAATGGTGTAATAAGTGCGGCGTGGACATATGGGCTTATTGTTTAATTAACAGGATTCACGTATAGGGGACTTACACCCCATAGTTCACGCCCATGCCGGGTGTACACAAAATCAATACAGCCGATCGCTTCGCTCCGGCTGATTTTTTCGTTCTTATCCTTTACCATTTCTAGTGGAAGATGCCGCCTGAACGGCGTCACTTCCCGGTAAGGTAAAAAATTATTGTCCTATTGCGCGCCCTTCGGTTGCGCACCCGGTCAAAGGATAACGCGGCGGCAGTGAAACTCGAATTACAGTTACGCAGTAAACTGTAATTTGTTAGTTGAACTGTCCCGCTTCAGTGGGGCAAGGAGGAGGCTCCGCAAGCGTATTATACATACGTAGGCTAAGCCAACACAAAGAAATCGAAATAGTATTAGTCTGCGTGTTTCCTCACCCATCCCACATATTTTTCCATCCAACTCTGCATGAATTTTTTGCTATCCGCCCCGATGTTGCCGGCTTCGTCAAACAGGCCGTCTTTCATCTGGATAAAAGCTTCAGGCTGACAAAGTGTTGGCGCGTTCAACGCGGAGAGGATATTGCGTAAATGCTGCTGAGCGGCGGTCGTGCCTACGGCACCGGTTGAAACTCCCAAAATACCGGCAGGTTTCCCAGCGAAGGAGTTCAGGCCGTAAGGACGCGAAGCATGGTCGATGGCGTTTTTAAGCACACCGGGTATTGAACGATTGTATTCCGGCGTGACAAACAAAAGGCCCTGAGCGCTTTTGATTTGGGTCTTTAGCCGCTTGACCGGCTCGGCCTGATTCGCGTCGTCTTCCTGATTGTAAAGCGGCAGATCATTGATTTGCGCATGCTGGAAAAAGAACTCCTGTGGCGCTAACTTAATTATGGCATCGGCCAGTTTGCGATTGAATGAATCCTTACGCAGACTTCCGACAATAACGGTTATTTGGTATGTATTCATTGAGGCCTCCTTTCAAGATTAACGATTTATAGTACCATTATGCGCCTGGATATAAAAGTCTAATTGAGCCTTTATTGCGAATATATTATCTTTCTTAATTTATTTTATAATATTTTCGCCATAAATGAAATTTGAAATATTTTTCAAGAAACGTTTTAAAAAAGTTTTAAATATGTTAGTACATCCATTATTCAGGTAGTTAAACGTTTAACTAATGACGGGTAATTTATATTACCTCAAATTAACTTCTCGTTATTACTGGATTCCCGCCTGCGCGGGAATGACATCATTCATGTTTTTTTCAAGGAGACTATATGTCGAATAAAGCAGAACTAGAGAAGAAATGCATTGATACTATACGTTTTCTGGCTGCTGACGCAATTGAAAAAGCCAAATCCGGCCATCCCGGCATGCCGATGGGAGCCGCCGCCGCCGCTTTTACCTTATGGACAAGACATTTGAAACACAATCCCAAAAATCCTCAATGGCCGGATCGCGATCGATTTGTTCTTTCCGCCGGTCATGCGTCAATGCTTTTATACGCCCTTTTGCATCTCACCGGTTACGATCTTACTCTTGATGATATTAAAAATTTCCGTCAATGGGGAAGCCGTACACCGGGTCATCCCGAATATAAGCATGCTCCCGGTGTGGAAGTAACCACAGGGCCCTTGGGACAGGGTTTGGCCAACGCCATAGGCATGGCGATTGCCGAGGCGCATCTGGCGGCACGCTTCAACCGCGAAGGTGAAAAATTGGTTGATCATTTTACTTATGTCATGGCTAGTGACGGCGATATAATGGAAGGTGTTGCCGCTGAGGCCTGTGCTCTGGCCGGTCACCTGCGCCTGGGGAAACTTATCGTTCTTTATGACGACAACAAGGTAACTCTTGCCGGCGCAGCTTCTCTTTCCTCTACGGAAAATACCGAACAGCGTTTCAAAGCTTATGGCTGGCAGGTGCAGAAAGTTGCCGATGGAAACGATATTTCCGCCATCGATCGAGCTATCAAAAAAGCTAAAAAAGATACTGAACGCCCATCGTTAATCTGTGTGCAATCAACAATCGGTTTCGGCTCACCCTGCAAACAGGGGAAATGCGACGCGCACGGTTCTCCGCTGGGAGCCGATGAACTGCAAAAAACAAAAGACGCGCTATGCTGGACTGCGGATTCGACTTTTTACGTTGCCGAGGATGTGAGCAAGCTTTTCCGTAAAGCGCTTTCCCGCGGGAAAAAATCCGAGAAGCAATGGCAGGACACTTTAAATACTTGCCGGCAAAAAGAAAATGTTCTTGCCGCGGAATTTGAACGATCAATAAAAGGCGACCTGCCGGATAATTGGGAATCAGCCTTAAGCGAATTTCCTAACGGATCAAAAGATGTGGCGACGCGCAAAGCGGGAGAAATTGTAATGCAGGCCATCGCCTCAAAAGTGCCCGAACTTATGGGCGGCTCGGCTGACCTTAACCCTTCTACTTTTACCTGGCTTAAAGGGATGGGCGATTTTCAAAGTCCTGTGCTTTCCCAAGAAGGTTTACACGGCATGGTGGGAGGCTCGTGGGATTATACAGGTCGCAACATTCATTTCGGGATAAGGGAACATGCGATGGGATCAATTACCGTAGGCATGGCTTTACATGGCGGCATTATTCCCTATACGGCCACTTTTTTGACCTTTGCCGATTACATGCGTCCGCCTATGCGCCTGGCCGCGCTGATGCGCTTGCGCGCTATTTTTGTATTCACGCATGACAGTATCGGTGTGGGAGAAGACGGCCCTACGCATCAGCCGGTGGAGCAAATTATGAATCTGCGCCAGGTGCCCAACATGACAGTCATCCGGCCGGCAGACGCCAATGAAACTTTAGAGGCCTGGGAAATTGCTATATCCAACACCAGCGGCCCGACCACCCTTGTCTTCAGCCGTCAGAATCTTCCGGTACTGGACAGAAGCGTATGCAGCGCCGCGTCCGGCGCGAGACGCGGCGGTTATATCTTGTGGGAATCAGCGTCTAATCCCGAATTAATTTTAATATCTACCGGTTCGGAAGTTTCCTTAACTCTAACGGCTAGCCGCAAGATCGCGGAAAATGGCACGAAGGTTAGAGTTGTCTCGCTTCCCAGTTGGGAGATATTCGATCGTCAAACGCAAGAATATCGTGACAGCGTTTTGCCGCCCTCGATAACTGCCCGGATTGCCGTGGAAGCCGGAATCAAGCTGGGATGGGAACATTACGTAGGGCTGCAAGGTATGATCATCGGCATGGAAACATTCGGCGCCAGCGCTCCGGGACCGGTGCTCTATGAAAAGTTCGGTTTTACCGTTGAAAATATTATGGCAACGGCAAAAGAATTACTCCATCGCGCCTAACGGGAGAAAGACAAATGGACAATGAATATATTTCTTTTTCTCTGGGAATATATCAAGATTTAATTATAAGCGCATTGGACAAAATGCGCCGGGACAATATTATCGGTCGCATCTGGGCAAAAGACTATACCGTCTGGAAATCATCTCCTGATGAAATTGTCAACCGGCTGGACTGGCTTGACGCACCATCGGAAACATTAGAAAAGATAACCTATATTCGCCAAACTCTTGAACCATTTATCAATGGCAGCATTAATGACGTTGTTTTACTGGGAATGGGTGGATCGATTCTGGCTGCTGAAGTATTCAATCAAATATTCGGCAGTGAGGATGGTTATCCTAAGTTACATGTTCTTGATACAACAGATCCGATTTCAATATCTCGTTTTACTCAACGCCTGAATCTGGAGAAAACTATTTTTCTTGTTTCCTCAAAATCGGGGAAAACGATGGAAGTTGCATCCCTCTTTCATTTCTTCTATAACTTAGCCCTCGAAAAAACAGGAGATTCGGCCAGTAATCACTTTATCTTTATTACCGATAAAGGTAGTGCTCTGGAGGAGTTGAGCAAAAAGCTTTCCATACAGCATGTATTTTCAAGCGATTCGAATATCGGAGGACGCTATTCAGCTCTTTCCATAACGGGAATAGTTCCCGCGGCACTTATCGGCGTTGATGTGGAAATACTTCTGCTATCAGCAATAGACGCCCAACAACTGGAAAAAACTGAAAACTTTTCCGGTGAGTTTGCCGCCACCGGAGCCGTATTAGGCGCGACTCTGGGCACATTGGCGCAGCAGGGACGAAATAAAATCACCTTGATCATGTCTCCGCAGTGGGCTCCTTTCGGCAACTGGCTGGAACAACTTATCGCAGAGAGTACCGGCAAGGAAGGAAAAGGAATCCTGCCTGTTCTTGACGAACCCTTGGTAGACCCGTGTGTATACGGTAATGATCGCTTATTTGTTTTTTTTCAAAATGCAGCCGTTGATAATGCAACAAAAATCAGCGGCCTTGTTGAAGCCGGACATCCTGTAATTACTGTCACTTCCAATAATCGTTACGATCTGGGCAGCCAAATGTTTCTTTGGGAAATGGCTGCAGCCGTAGCCGGACACTTTTTAGGCATCAATCCTTTCGATCAACCGGACGTGGAAATAACAAAAGCGCATATCCGCCGCATGATTGCAGTTTATCGCGAGCACAAAGAACTTCCTTATGAGTTATCTTCTTTAACAACTCCGGAATGCGTTGTTTATGGAGGGCCACAAGCTCTTACTTTGGCTGATAAGTTGAAAAATTTTCTTTCTGAAGCGGATAATGGTGATTATTTTTGTTTACAGGTTTACTTAAACCAGTCGCCGGAAGTGGATGAAGCGCTGTGCACTCTGCGTGAAACGATTTTTATCAAATATGGGCTCGCGGTAACAACAGGTTATGGACCAAGGTATTTGCATTCAACCGGACAATTACACAAGGGCGATTCCGGAAACGGGTTATTTATTCAGTTGACACAAGAAAATTTCCGGGATGTCGATATTCCCGATGAAATCGGCAAGAAAAAATCTTCGCTCACCTTTGGCACGCTCCAAGCCGCTCAGTCTCAGGGCGATTGGCAGGCGCTGAAGGACGCGGGACGAAGAATCATTCGTTTTCACTTTAGGACAAATCCCGTTGCCGGGCTAAAAAATCTTACCGATATTCTTTAATGCACTATTTTAACTTATTACTCTGAGAATTTGTGGAGCGTGCCGTTCGGAGGCTGCCGGTATATTCTTAGGATAGCCGATAATAATCGGTGCTACAACGCGGCAGCCATCGGGAATTCCCAGCAGAGCTTTTGCCTTTGGGTCACGGATTTGTGCACCCAACGCGATCCAGCAAGTGCCTAATCCCCTTGATGCTGCCGAAAACATAATATAACTTGCCGCCAGCGCGCAATCTACTTCTAAAGAATATACCGAGCTGGAACCGCTAATAAAGATCACACAGGGCGCATTATAATAAACATTAAAGTTTTTATCTTTCAGCACATCCTGGTTGTGATAATCGAAA
>JQDQ01000073.1 GCA_000747625.2 Smithella sp. SCADC | reverse complement strand
GATTGACATTACTATCGAAAATACTGGAACAGCATATTTAATTAAATGGAGAAATACTGGATTGCCCGGTCGCAGCCGGGCAATGACATTTGCTTATTATTTCTCTCGGCAATTAGCCCTGAATTTTAATAATCCCTTTGGCAGGAGCGCTCGCTTTTTATTCCGCCCACTGAAAAATAGTCTTGACTATTTTTCAATTAACTGAATAATAGCCATATGGAAAAACGAACGCCATACAGGAATGTCTGGCGGGAACTATCCAGGGAAAAATCAATGATTTTTCTGGCAGGTTCCCGTCAATCGGGCAAAACGACGCTATCCAAACTTATCGCCGAATCATTTACAAATCATCTCTACTGGAATTGGGATATCGGTGATCACCGGGAATCGTTCTTTGAGAACAAGAATTTCTTTACGAATGTTGTTCGAAAAGATGCATCGACGCCTCTGATCCGGCAGAGAGACATCTTATCGCCGCTGGTCAAACATTTATGCGCGACAGCTTGTCCGTGAAGATATTCGCGATCTGACGGATATTAAAGCGGTGCAGGAAATTGAAACGCTTTACACCCTTTTACCTTCCAAAATAGGCAGTCCGCTTTCCGTGACCTCGCTCGCGGAAAATATGAAAGTTTCCTACAACACAATAAGAAGCTGGTTGGATATTCTTGAGCGCTTTTATCTGACATTCAGCATTCCGACCTGGACAACCAAAATTGCGCGGGCTATCCAGAAGGAAAGAAAATACTATCTTTTTGACTATGCCCGGGTCAAAGATGACGGGGCAAAATTTGAAAACATGGTGGCTTGTGAATTATTGAGGGCGGTAACGTCATGGAACGATCTGGGGCTCGGTGATTTTTCACTGCACTTTATTAAGGATAAGGAAAAAAGGGAAGTAGATTTTCTTATAGTTAAAGACGGTATACCGTTGTTGCTGATTGAAGCCAAATTATCCGATACGCAACCGGCTAAGCCACTGACGGCATTTCAAAATAAATTGCGAATCCCGGCCGTCCAATTGATCTTGGATGGAAAGGGATTCCGCGTGATTCCTAACGGAGAAAATAAAATATTGATTGCAACGGCCTGGCAGTGGCTGGCCGAATTGCCCTGGAAATAAAAAACGCGAATGAAGCTGATAGGCCCTAAAGGGCACTTCTCGCATTGACATACAACTACGTAGACACAGTCTCTTCGTTAAAATGATGAGCAGAGAAGTGTTGCAAAGCGCTCTTTTTATTTGTATGCGTCTTTTCTGTGATCAATAGAGATTATATTAATGATTTGTTTTTCGATGATATAAAATATCCTGTAGTTTCCTATTCGATATCGCCAGGTACCAGGATTGTATCCGTGCAGTTTTTTTATATTGATACCGTAATGCGGTTCTTTTTTTAATTGCGGGTAAACAAAATGCGTCAACTTTTTTTCAATCTTGCTCTTATCTTTTCTCGGCAAAGATTCAAGACAATTGATAAATTCGTTCGTTTCAAATATTTTATAGTCAGGCAACGAATCGTCCTTTTTTGTTCTTCGCGTCTTTAACACCTCGTTTGATGCTATCATTCAGCTTAGTATTGTTTTTTATTTCATCCATTTCATATTCATCGGCATACTCAATATTCTGTTCGATATATCTTCTCGCGGCCGTTTCTATAAAATTGGACAAAGTTCGATTGTCATCTTTTGCATAGCTATCAAACAGATGATAGACATCATCATTCAATCGTAATGTTACAACTCTTGGCATAGTTCACCTTCTCGTTATTTTGAATACATTATATTCTATAATATTCTTTTGTCAAGAACATTAACATTGAGGGGAAAAGCAGACCTAAGACCAGAAAGGACAAAATCTGGGGACACTATACTAGTATTTTCTTGACAAGCAGTGATGATAGTCATAGACAATAAACATGGGCCGTATAGCAAGAGTAGTCGCAGCAAAGTATCCTCATCATGTCACCCAGCGAGGCAATCGTCGGCAGGACACCTTCTTTTGTGAAGAAGATGAATTATTAATCCATCGGCATGAGCAGACGGGCAGGCCATTGGGGAATATTCATTTTATTAAGCGGCTGGAGAGTAAGCTAGAGAGGATTTTAGTTCCAAGAAAAGGCGCAAGGCCGAGGAAGAATAATAAATAGTATGCTGTTCCCTGATTTTCCATAATAATTAATACCGTTGGCAGAATGCGTTGAAGGTTGCTTTTTGTGTCTTCTTCCTTAAAAAGTCCGGGACGCCTTTAATCTGTCTTTAAGATTTGTACCACATGTTAAGTTAGAGTTCAGCAGTTTTTTGATTGTTACTGGTAGAAATGTTGTGTAAATCGGGAAAAGGAGAAAAACAATATACAGAAAATATGCATATGCCTGACTACTGCATACTTGCAAAAGTTACCGATATGTCATTTCGACCGAAGGGAGAAATCTTATTCAATGATTATAAAGATTTCTCAGTCACTTCGTTCCTTCGAAATGACACGGTTAATATTGAAATCAAGCACTACCATGACTTCGATATTGTCGAACAATTTCTCAATGCGGGAGCTGCCGTTAAATACCCGGTTCCGTCAGCCATCTTTTCGCAGCAGGAAAGACAGGATGCTACCCATCAGTTGATTTATTGATTTATATCTCTCCGGCTTGGCTGACAGGATTTCTTCCTCTGTCTGTATATATTTCGATGGAACCAGTTCGTCGCGGCAATGGGAAACAATTTCCCGAGCCGCTTTTGGTGTGGTTTCCAGGTGAAACTGCAAACCGATAACCGGCTTGCCGATTTGAAAGGCCTGATTTTCACATCCGTCGCTTTTCGCGAGGCGGATTGCTCCTGACGGCAAGTCAAAGGTTTCACCGTGCCAATGGAACACTTTCACTGATGGCGGGAAACTAAAAATGGAAACGTCTTGCGATGAAATCCCGTATATGGGAAACCAACCGATCTCCTTCACGGGATTGCTATAAACTTTGGCGCCCGCGGCGCTGGCAATAAGCTGCGCGCCAAGACAAATACCCAGGACGGGCTTTCCTGAATTAATGGCTTCACGAATGAACTGTTTTTCAGAAACAAGCCAGGGGAAATCATCTTCATCATTTACACTCATCGGACCGCCCATGACCACGAGCAGATCTATCTTTTTTAGATTCGGGAACTTTGCTGATTCAAATAATCTGGTATTGGTTATTTCGTACCCGTCCGCTTCCAGCCAGGGTTCAATGCTGCCCAACCCTTCAAACTCAACGTGTTGTAAATAGTGAGCCCGCATATAATCCTTTTTTCCGTCCATTAATTTTTTTAAGAAGAAATCACGGGTATAAACCTCAAAGCGAGCTGCGGGTATTATACCCTCCGCTTCGCGGGATTGTTCAACTTACCAATTCCGATACGCTTCGCTTTCAGAATTGGAGTTTCACAAACAATTCATTTTCGATACGGCTGATATCACCCGTTGCCAGCAGCTTCAGCGTCATCGCCTCGGCGTTTGCCACATCGATTCCACCGATTATTTTCTGGTTTTCGGCCAGGTATATGGGGTTCATACTCAAGGTCCTTATGCCGCACCCGATAAGGAATTGCAGATAATGGGCATTATTGACCATGTCACCGCAGACGGATACTTCTTTGCTGTAGGACTTCGCCGCTTCGGTAACCCGTTTTATCGCCCGCAGGACCGCCGGGTGATGGGGAATATAATACTCGGCTACTTCTTCGTTTGTACGGTCAACGGCCAGCATGTACTGCACCAGATCGTTGGTTCCTATGGAAAAGAAATCGACGACTCGCGCGAATTCCTCGATGATCTCTATTACCGCGGGAACCTCAACCATCATTCCGATTTTCGGTTGGCCGTTGAAAACGCTTTCTCCTTGTTTGAGGTCATCAACACACTCCATTACGATGCCTCTTGCCTGCAAGAACTCTTCCAGAGAAAAAATCATGGGAAACATTATTTTCAGATCGCAATTTGCACCGGCGCGCAGAATAGCTCTGATCTGCTGGGTGAAGATATCTTTATACTTCAATGAAAACCTGATAGACCGCAGACCAAGAAAGGAGTTTCCCTTATTCACCGGCTCCCAGTAGGCGGGAATTTTGTCGCCACCGATATCGAGAGTGCGAAATGTGACGTCTTTGGAAGGCGCGCCCTCCGCGAGTTTCCGGTAAATAAAATACTGCTCTTCCTCGGTGGGAAAATTCTTGCGGATAATGAACGGAAACTCGGAACGGTAAAGCCCTATCCCGTCACAGGACATTTGCCTAAGCACCTCCAGGTCTTTCAGCAAATTGACGTTCGCCATCAGCTTGATGCGCACCCCGTCTTTTGTCTCGGTGATCGCCTTCATGGCGGGCGGCGCGCTCGCCGTCGTCTGTTCGTCGATACGATCTTTGAATTCCTGCACTATATCTTTGCCCGGATTGATGAAAACGTTCCCGATCTCGGCATCGATAAGAATGCGGTCACCGTCAGAAATATTATTCATGACCGGATCATTAACGATAACCATTGGTATCTGGAGGGAGCGGGCAAGGATGGAAACATGCGAGGTAACCCCTCCGCTCATAAGCACGATGCCCTTCACTTCTTCCGAGGAAAGTTTCAGCAGATCGGAAGGATACAGGTCGGTTGCAACCACTATCCGGTTGCGCACTGGCGGCAACTTCGCCTCTTTCCTGGCCAGATTCCTGATCACCCGCGTTACCAGATCCTCGATATCGTGCACCTTCTCTCTTATGTAAGGATCTGAACTTGCCGAAAACAGGGTGATGTATTTTTGCCCGGCGGCGATCACTGCCTCGGGCGCGTTTTTTCCTTTCTGCACCGACAAAGTCATTGCCGCAAGAAAACTCTTGTCTTTCAAGATAAGCAGATGCGAGGTAAATATCATGGAGGCGGCATCGCTGAGCTTGTTGTCCACCGCCTTCTGCAATGCCGCCAATTCTTTTTCCGTTTTTTTAAGTGCTTTCTGCAGATCGGCCAGACTGTATTTTTTCCCGAAAGTCTGACCTGCCATATCGTGGAACCGTTCCGCGCCGGTCGCCAGTGTTGTTTTCGCATAGGCATAGCCACGCGAAGCCGCTTTGCCTTTAAGGAACATACCGTCGAGCTGTTCCTTCTTCCCGCGCATACTCTCTCCCGGCGCAGCCCCCTGTAAAGAAATTATAATCTTAATATTGTCGAGCACTGTAGCAAGCTGGGAGGATACTATTTGCAGCGCCTTGATATCGCTATCTTCAAAGCGGTTGTTTTGCTGCCGCTGCAGCATGATTACTCCCACGGGAACAGCGCCGCTGATAATCGGCACGGACAGAAATGATTTATAGCGTTCTTCTCCGGTTCCCTTAAAATAGCGGAAGTTGGGATGAGTAAAACCGTCGGCGACGCAGACCGGCGCGTTTTTTTCAAAGACCGTTCCGGCAATGCCTTCGCCGCGCCTGAGCTTTATTTTGCCGATGACCGAGGGATCGAAACCGGTGTTTGCCCGCAGGACCAACTCGCCCTTGGTGTCATCGTAAATGTAAATGGAACAGACATCCGCCCGCATATGCCGGGCCACCATGACTACAATATTGTCGAGTAATTTCTCAATGCTGGAACTGCCTTTAAATACCCAGTCCAGTTGGCCGATGTTCAGCAGTAAATTCAAATGGTCCATAATTGTACCTGCTCCTGTATTATTTCACCCATTAAGATTCATTATATGATTTACTGTTAATAGATGCAAATAAATAGGAGAAAAAAGAAGATGACGGTTCTAATCACCTAAGAAAGGAGGGTAACAAAGGAATTAGAACCGTCACCAATAGAGCCCTGTGTCTAACTATCCACAGCTTGCGCGGAATAATTCCGCTTCGCTCCGGGGATTAATTTGACTAACCTATATTACGGTATTGTGTTTGCATTATTTGAGTCTCATTGATTCGTCCAAAAGGTTTCAGTCGTAGATGATCATCAGGTTACGCACTTTGCTTCTGAAACTTGAGACTCACTAAAATCCACCGGGAGGTTTTCCACGCCATCCCGGTGGTTTAAAAATTTCGGACTGTTCAGGGAACAGCCTCTACAATTATGTAGGGCACGCCGTGTGACCTTCAGGTCATTTCCCTTTCCCAAACACACCGCCCTACTTTAGAAAGTGTAACTTAAAGTCAATCCGCCATAGATATAATCACTATCTTTGTCGGATGGATTGGCCGCACCCTGCAGACCGCGCGCTCTCATCTCATACTTCGCATCGTCGGACAGCGGGAAGACATAGGTTACCGTCGGTGTAATCGTCAAATGACCGGTTACGGCAATCGGCAGAGAAGCGGAAATCAAGCCATCGTGCAAATTATTAAACTTATCGGTTGTTGCCAGAGAATCACCGTCAAATTCGGGATAGGTTGTTTCATCGGTAGACAACAGATAACTTGCGGTTGCCGCCAGTTTCAGACCGACTTTTTCATGCAGGGGAAAGGTATGGGATACACCCAGTGTCGCATACCACTGACGATAATGATCGACTTCCTTGTAAACGGTCAATGCCGGCGCTAAAATCGTATCCAATCCCAAAGTCACAAATATTTCCTGTGAATCCAGCAGATCCTGCCCGCCCGGAGTTGCCGCCGCCAGACCATAATAGATGTAGCCGGCGCCGGCGGAAACTATGCCGAATTTATGGGTGTAGGATAAGGTCACATCCGTTTCCGTATAGTTGGATGAATATTCTCCGTCCGTAACCGAGTAGGGATCGGTGTCCAGATTGCCCCAGATGTTGGCCGTAAATCCCCGATAGCTCACCGTTGCGGAGGGTTGGATCACCACGCTGTCGCGACTCAGTTCCTGACCGCGCCAAATATAAGCGCTGAGAATACTTGCGGCGACCTCGCCGGTTACTTTATCCTCTTCTTGCTTTTGCTCAACAGTTTTTTGTTCCGGCACGGCGGGCTTCTGTTCTTCTGCCCAAATAGTTACGGGCAATGTGGCAATAATCAATAAAAGCAAAACTGCGGTAATCATTTTCTTCATATAGTCTTTCATAGTATTTAATTCTCCTTTACACTCCATCCATGTTTGAATTCTTCACAATCAATCCCGTATTTATGGACCTTGTATGCCAGAATGCGTTTTGTAGTTCCTAAAATTCTGGCTGCTGCTGCTTGATTGCCTCTTGTCCTAGTCAATGCATGCCGGATGACTGTTTTTTCGCAGTCATAAACGCAACGTTCCAGCACCTTCTCTCTGCTATTTAATGTATTGCTATCCATAAGATAACCTCAGCCAACGGCAATGTTCCCTGTTTCGCCCGTGCGCACCCGAATGCACTCCTCAAGGGGCACAACAAAGATTTTGCCATCTCCGATTTTTCCAGATCGGGCACCTTTGATAATGGCGTCCACGGTTGGTTTGACGAAATTGTCGTTCACGACAATTTCGAAGCGGACCTTGTCCAAAAGGTTGACGTCGGTAAATGCCCCTCGATATGATTCTGTGTATCCACCTTGAGACCCGCAGCCGATAACATTGGACACGGTCATTTTCCCCACCTTCGCTTCGGAAAGCGCCTGCTTGACATCTGTCAGTTTCTCCGGTTGTACTATTGCTATAATAAGTTTCATAATCATTCTCCTTTTTTAGAAATTGGGTCTTGACGACGATGGTTCTTATTTCGTCAGGAATCCCTGGAAATCAGGATAAGCCTTAGAACCGTGTTCGCCGAGATCCAAGCCTGCGATTTCTTCCTCCCGCGACACCCTCATACCCAATGCCAGTTTAATGATGTACCAGATCACCAACGACGCGATTAATGTAAAGGCGCCAACGGCCACGACACCGGTAGCCTGTGCGCCGAGAAGCTTGAAACCGCCGCCGGAGAAAAGGCCATTTCCAGTGGCAGTTCCAGTGATTTTGTCCACGGCGAAAAGACCGACCGCCAAAGTTCCCCAGATCCCATTGACCAAGTGAACCGAAAGAGCGCCAACGGGATCGTCGATTTTAAGTCTGTCGAACATCATGACCGCCAGAACTACAAGCACTCCGGCAATCAGGCCGATTATCGCAGATGATCCGACACTGACAAAAGCACAGGGGGCCGTAATGGCCACAAGACCTGCCAGAGCGCCATTGAGGATCATGGAGAGATCCGGCTTTTTCTGAATCAACCAGGAGACGACCGTCGAACTGAGGATCGCCATGGCAGCGGCGGTGTTAGTGGTCACTGCGATATGAGCAATGGCACTACCGTCACCCACACCCATCGTGGAACCAGGATTGAATCCGAACCAGCCGAACCAGAGGACAAATGCCCCGAGGGTGGCCGTTGACATATTATGACCGAAGATCGGCCTGACAGATCCGTCTGCGCGATACTTACCGTAGCGAGCTCCCAGCATCAACACGCCTGCAAGCGCTGCCCAGCCGCCGACGGAATGAACAACTGTGGAGCCGGCAAAGTCAAACATACCAAGGGAAACAAGGAATCCGCCACCCCAGATCCAGTGACCGGTTATAGGATACAATATACCCACCAGGAAGAAAGAAAAGACGATGAATGAAACAAATTTGATGCGTTCCGCAACGGCACCCGACACAATGGTTGCCGCAGTTCCGGCGAAGACGAGCTGGAAGAAAAATTTCGCCCACATTGGCACGCCGGTCCAGTTGATCGCGGCATAGACGCCCTTGTATGCGTCGCCGATGGCGGGACTGTTGTCGGCGCCGCTGGCGAACAGAAGTCCTTCAAGCCCAACGAAAGGGTTGCCATTTCCAAACATTAATCCCCACCCGATCACCCAAAAGGCCGCAGAGGCAATGGCAAAGACAATGAAATTCTTCGCCAGAATGTTCACCGTGTTTTTTGCCCGGCATAATCCTGATTCCACCATGGCAAAACCCAGGTTCATAAAAAAGACCAGAAAAGCGGTGATGAGAACCCATGTGGTATCAATACCGACTTGCAGGTTTTTGACTGTATCCAGTGCCTGCTGCACAACACTTTTCTCCGGCGCGGCTGTTGGGACGGCTGCCACCGCCGGAGCGACCGGAGCTGCTGTTGTGACGGCTGTCGCCGCCGGCTGGCCCTGAACAGCTTCCTCCGCCAAGACCGGCATGCTTGCGATCAGAAGCAATCCGATCAGAATAAAGAATATGCTACTTAATTTTTTCATTGCACACCTCCAATAGAATAGATTTTACCTGTAAATATTTTGATCCGGGAAGGCCTTCTCGAACTTAAATATCATTGTCTTTTGATAAGGCATACTTCGTGCCATTGTCTGGATTTGGCCCGGTAAAAGGTCGTAAGTGATTATGATGAAAAGTAAAATAATTGAATTACGGTTCTCAGGGGATGATAAAAACAGATAAATAAATGACAAAATAGTTCAAATATAAAGTCTTAACCTTCAGATATGTAGGAATATCGATGCTTCGACGGCAATCATCAAAGACAGGGACCACCACACATCTTCCACTCTAGAAAAAAACAAACGTCATAATAAGAAACAAGACAACCAAAACAGGAAGAGAGTATTTAAACATGTAGCCGAAGAAGCTGGGCATGACTACCCCGGCTTCTTCGGCGATGGATTTGACCATAAAGTTCGGCGCGTTGCCGATATAGCTATTGGCGCCCATGAACACAGCGCCTGCGGATATGGCGGCAAGATACGGAATTTTCTCCACAATAAGTCTCGCTACGGCATCAGCTTCCGGCATGCCCGGATAAAATTTCCCGAGTGCGCTGTTGAAAAATGTCAGATAAGTAGGAGCGTTGTCCAGAAAACTCGAAAGCGACCCTGATGCCCAGAAATAGTGCGCCGGTGTATTAACTGATTTGATTAGAAATGCCAGAGCGCCTTGTTCACCGGCTTTGAGTATCGCCAGCGCAGGGATGATTGTCACAAAAATGCCGGCAAAAAGACAGGATACCTCCTTTATTGGCGCCCAACTGAACTCATTGCCTTTGCGCACCTCCGGCCTGGTCAAAACAAGAGACAGTATGCCCATCAAAATCAAGATAGCGTCTTTAATTAAATTCTCTATCGTCTGATGGACGCCGAATAAATTGATCTCACCCAATTTGACGTTCCCGCTGAACAACACCGCGCCAATGATACCGGCAAGAAAAATAAAATTACAAGATCCTTCAAGTTTGAAAGGTTCGGGTTCGCGATCAGTTACGGCGATTTTGCTTTCCTTGCTAAAATAGTAAGAATCCAGGACAAAATAGATTATCAGCAAAACGATGCTTGCAAAAGCCATTGCCGGTAAAAGATGCATTGTCCAGAAAAACGGCACCCCATGCAGAAATCCCAAAAATAAAGGCGGATCACCCAATGGTGTTAAAGATCCACCAATATTGCCGACAAGAAAAATAAAGAAAACTACTGTATGTGCCTTATATACGCGCCAATTGTTGGAACGCAGGATCGGACGGATCAAAAGCATTGATGCCCCGGTTGTGCCGACAATGGATGCGAAAATTGTTCCGATAAGAAGAATAACGCTATTGACGGCAGGGGTTCCTTTCAAAGACCCTTTTACATAAATACCCCCCGCAACGGTAAATAAAGCCCCAAGCAGCAAAATAAAGGGGATGAAATCAATGAGGATAATATGGGCTATTTCATGAAGGGCAACTTCACGAAAAAAATACAAAAACGGCACAACAAAAACCAGCGCCCAGAAAGCGGAAATTTTGGAAAAATGACTAGACCAGAAATGGGGGGCGAAAAGCGGCATGAGCGCTATGGATAGCAAAATGCCAACGAAGGGAAGCGCTGTCCAGAGCGGCAGTAAAGAACCGATAGCGGCGGATGTGCAATTAATCGCTGCGGCGCAACAAATATCCGGGCAAGTCAAGAAAATGGTAAAGATTGCGAATAAAGAAGGAACAAATAGCTTTATAGATTTTATCATTTTAGAGCCGTCACGATGAGCATAATGTGACTACTTTTTTTACAATGGCGTCCAGCTCTGCATCAGATATATTTTTACAGTGATCAGCCATTCCCTTGAACCGGGTCGTAATGTCATCCAGTTGGCTTTCGTTAACGATGTAACCAGTTTTTTCAATATAACTCCGGATAGCATGACGGCCGGAATGCTTGCCCAAGATAAACCGGTTTTCCGGAGCGCCTGCGGATTGGGGTGTCATGATTTCATAGGTTCGCGTATCTTTGAGTAATCCATCCTGATGGATACCCGCTTCATGGGCAAAAGCATTGGCGCCCACTATAGCCTTGTTGGGCTGAACGGGAATCCCGGTGATCTCCGTCAGAAGTTGAGATGTCTTGTATATCTGCTCCGTTTTGATTCTCATCCGCACACCGAAGCGATCGTTTCTTGTCTTTAAGGTCATGACCACTTCTTCCAGCGCGGCGTTGCCTGCCCGTTCACCGATGCCGTTGATGGTGCATTTCACCTGGCTTACGCCCTGTTCCACGGCGGCCAGTGTATTGGCCACAGCGAGGCCCAGGTCGTCGTGACAATGGACGGAAAGGATATGATCTCCGATATTTTTGACGTTGGCTGATACGTAGCGGATCAACTCGCCGAATTCAGTAGGAATGGCATAACCCACCGTATCGGCAATATTAACGGTCTTTGCGCCCGCATCGATGGCCGCCTCCAGAAGCCTGCACAGAAAATCCTTATCCGTTCTTGTCGCATCCATGGGCGAAAACTCGATGTCGTCCGTATAGGTTCGGGCATGGGCTACGGACATTTTTGTTATTTCCATTATTTCCTGCCGGCTTTTTTTTAACTGATATTGAAGCAGAATATCGGAAGCAGGAAGAATAATATGGATGCGGGGATCTGCCGCTTCCCGGATGGCTTCCCATGTCCTGTTGATGTCGGTGATTCTTGCTCTGGTCATGGCGGCGATCTGACAGCCCCTGATTTTCCGGGCTATCTGACGAACGGCGATGAATTCTCCCGCGGAGGAGACAGGAAATCCCGCTTCAATAATGTCCACACCCAGTATCTCCAGTTGCCGCGCCAGGCGAAGCTTTTCGTCAGGCATCATGCCGGCGCCGGGGGATTGTTCTCCCTCCCGCAAGGTCGTATCATATATGAAAATTCTTTTCCCCTGCATAGCTCTTTCCATACGGATCATGTTATTTTTTTGTTGATGGCGTCCAGGGTTCCGTAGAGCGCGGTCATCCGGCTCGTCAGCAGGCCTGCCTGCCGGTAAAACATCAATGCCCCGATATTCGTGACGTCGGCAACGAGTTGAACGCGACCCGCTCCCTGCGCGGAACCCCAGACAAGCACCTGTGCCAAAAGCTTTGTTCCGATGCCCTTCCGCCGGAATCCGGCATCGACATACATGTCTTCCAGTAAAATCGAGTATCCGCCGCTGGATGTCGAGACGACGATCTGGGCTGTAACCATGCCCAAAACCATGCCCGCCGCTTCGGCAACAAAAATTGTCCTGACACGCTGGTCCGCAAGCAGCAGTTGCAGGCCTGCCCTATTTTTATCAGCATCGATGGCAAAGTCTTCTTCCAGGGCAAAAAGATGATGAAGAAAAGTTACCATCGCCTCGATATCTCCGGGGTCTCCTTTCCTGATGCGAATATTCTTCATAGTTTTAACCCATAAAATTATAAAGCCAGCGCCAGCCGTGTCGCACGCGCCGCTTTGGCAGGTGCGCCGGTTGATGGCGCGGAAGAAATGGATCTTTGCAACCAGCCTTTATCGATTTTCCCCCCGGCAACAGGCAATATTTCGCTGGCCAGAGAGAATGCCTCTTGAATGTCATGGGTAACGTAAATAACCGGGAAAGTCATTTCATCCCTTAACCGTTTAACGTCTTCCCTCAGCTTCCGCCTGTTCATGAAATCAAGTGCGGAAACAACTCTGCATTCATCTTTCTATAAGATATATTTTTCCGCCGTTTTGCCGTCTTCCAGGGCATCGATGATTTCGTCAATCACTGATTCATTCTCGACCTTACCGTACCACCAGTTTTCCGGGTAGATCACCATGGCCGGTCCCCGGTCGCAAACTTTAAGGCAACCGGTGCTCGAAACGATGACATCCGTCAAACCCCGGTCGGAAAGCTCCCGTTCCATGTACTGAAGCAACTGCAGGGAGTCTTTTTATTTCTGATTATCCGCACCCCATGCCATTCCCGCTGCATTGCTTGCCAATGCCGCAATGACCTGCCGTACGCAGAAGTATTTTGGGGATAGCTTTTCCCGTAAGGATTGCTTCCACTCCCTCTTTGGCCAGACCGTCCATAACCAAGATTTGAAAGCCTCTTTGTTCAAGAATGGCCAGAGGGCTGGGACCGATACCGCTGGCGAGAATTGTATTGCAGTCTTGAAGCAGAAGGGCCATTGCTTCCCAGCGTTCCTGGCCTCCGCCTGCAGCCGGTGTGTTCCGGCGCTCTTGCAGAACGGCTTTCCCGTTTTCCAAACCGTATATCCAGAGGCCTGCGGATTCACCTAAGTGCTGATTCACAAAGATGCCCTCCATGCTGGCTACGGCTACATATGGTCTGGCTTTGTCTTTTCCGGGCAAGGAAGCCTTCTTCAGAAGATCCACGATCTCCTGATTTTGTTTTTCACCGATCAGGCCTGCCGCATCGGCGCGGCAGCGGCTGCAATGGTTCATTTGGGGAAGGTAGGAGCCCGCTGCTTTGCGAAGTGTGGCGATCTTGTCCTCCGGCAGCGGGGCAATACCCGCAAAGGGAGTGCCGGCCACATGATACATGGGGATGGCGTTGAAAATATCCGCTTTCAACTCCTTCATGGTTTTTGCAATTTCCACAACATGATGATCGTTTATTCCGGGAATAACCACCGTATTGATCTTAACGGTAAGGCCTTTTGCCTTGAGCAGCCGTATCGCTTTTTGCTGATTTTCGATTATTATCCCAGCGGCATCGGCGCCCCGATAGACATGGCCGGGCAATCTGGCCCAGGCGTATATTTTTTGGGCAATTGCCGGGTCAATCGCATTGACCGTTACGGTGACATGGCTGACTTGGAGATCCGCCAGTTCATCCACGTAGCCGGCAAGCGCCAAACCATTGGTCGCCACGCACAGCATTATTTCCGGATGTCTTTCCCTGACCAGCCCAAGTGTCTCCAAGGTCTGGGCCGGATTGGCGAAGGGATCGCCGGGACCTGCTATTCCCACCACGGCTATATTTTTGATCCTGTCCAGAACCTCGTCGAGATAATCCGCCGCCTGCCTGGGCAGCAGGATGGCGCTCGACACGCCGGGCCGGGATTCGTTCAAGCATTCAAAGTCCCGATTACAGTAGTTGCACTGCATATTGCAATTCGGCGCCACGGGCAGATGAATCCGTCCGGTGCGGTGTCTGGCGCCTTCGCTGAAACAGGGATGATTATTTGTATCCATTTTTTCTCTCCTATATATAACTGTAACCGACCGGCGAGTTAATTTGTTTATACTCTATCAGAGCATTCACGATCCGATCGAAAAGCTGCTGCGTTCCCTCGTATCCCACATGTAAAATGCGTTGTCCGCCAATGCGGTCATGAACCGGAAAACCGGCGCGCACGAGCGGAAGGTTCAAATTTTTGGCCAAATAATAGCCTTTGGAGTTGCCGATAATAATATCCACACCGATCTTGCTGCAAATATCGAGCATGTCTTCAAAATCAGCATCTTCCCGGATGATGATATCCTTGTGTCCCGCGGACAATAAGGAGGAAACGATTTCCTGAAACTTTTTGGTCGGGGCGCCCGTGGCGCAAAGCGACGGCACAATGCCGATTTCATCCAGGAAGGAGGCCATGGAGGCGACAAAATCTGCTTCCCCGTAGATCACGGCGCGCTTCCCGGAGATGGTTTTGTGTCCATCGATATAAGCATCCACCAATCTTCCTCTTTGCTTGGCATACTTTTGCGGCAGCTCGCAGCCTGCTATTTCCTGGACTGCGCTGAAAAACAGATCCGTCTCCCGGATGCCGATGGGAATTCCCAGCGTCACCCTCTTCACGCCAAAGGCCTCTGTTAGACAGGAAGCAGCTGTTTCTTCCCCGGCCAGAGAGCGGCCCAACTCAATGGTTGCCGCAGCACATCCCATGGCACGGATCGCTGATACCGGCGTTCCGCCGGGAGAGAGTTTCTGGTAATCGGACCAGGATTCGCCGTCGAGTGTTTCCGAATAATCGGGCAGCATGGTGCACGGCAACTGAAAGTCAGCTATAATCTCCTGAAGATGGCGCAAGTCCGCCGCCGACAAAAATCCGGGAACGATATTTAAACTGTTGCTGCGTGGACCGCCGCAGGCCAGGGCAACAACTGTTGCTTTGACTGCTTCATGATAACCATCCATATGCGTTCCCCGGTAACTGGGGGTCGAGGCATAAATCAGGGCCGGGATATCTACACCCACATGGACTTTCCGGTATTCTTCGAGATAACCCTGGACATCATCGCCGATGGTTTCCGAAAGACAGGTAGAGGCAATGCCGATGGCGGAAGGCTTATATTGGCGAATCAGATTATCCAAAGCAATTTTTAAATTAGCCGCGCCGCCGAAGATGGCCGTTGCTTCGCTGAAATTGGAAGAAGCAATATCTATCGGCTCCTTGAAATGACTGATGACGTAACGGCGGATATAAGTTGCGCAACCTTGCGAACCGTGAATAAGGGGAACACAACCTTCGATACCGCGGAAAACAAGACTTGCACCCAAAGGCGCGCAAAGTTTGCACGCGTTGCGTGTGGAAACAAAGGCCGGCCCGGTTTTTTTAACTGTGGGCAGCTTGACAAAATTCGCTTGCATCTTCCGTTCCCTCCTTTCTTGTCCGCAGATTCTTAGCCGGTGAGAATTGCCACACCGGGCTTGTCACCGACGCATAAACTTCCCGGCAAAAGTTGATCATCCCCGCAAACCCGGCCAGCGCCTCTTTGCGTTCGTGGTTGTGGTCGCAAAAGGCAACCCCCATTTTATAGGCAATGGGACGTTCTTTCACGCCGCCGATGAGCAAATCCACGTTCTTCTCAGCCATGAAGCGGGAGAGTTCCAGCGGATTCGTATCATCAACGATAATGGTTCCGGGGTCGCAGATCTCTTCCAGATATTCGTAGTCTTCCTTGTTGCCGGTCTGAGAGCCGACAATAGCAGTCGCAATCCCCAGATGGCGCAGAGCTTTGACCAGCGAAAAAGCCTTAAACGATCCGCCCACATAAATGGCGGCCTTTCTTCCGGTCAACTCCTGCCGGTATTTTTCCACTTCGGGATAAATGCGGTTTACTTCTTCGCGCACCAATTCCTCCGTGTTTTGCAAAATGGCCGCGTCGTGGAAGTGCCAGGCGACTGTATATAAGGCTTCAGCCGTGTCCTCAATGCCGAAATAGGAAACACGTTCGAAGGGTATGCCAAATGTCTCCCGCATCATTTGGGCAAGATACGTCATTGAGCCGGAGCATTGTACGACATTCATGGACGCCTTATGCGCCCGCCGGATTTCATCAATCCTGCCGTCGCCGGTCATGCACGATACTACTTCCACACCCATCCTTTTGTAGTATTCCTTGATGATCCAGGTTTCTCCGGCCAGATTGAAATCCCCGAGAATATTGATGCTGTGCTGTGACACAACCGCTTTGTCGTCCTGTCCGATCAAACGATATAAAGCCTCACAGGCCGCTTTATAACCGTCTTTTTTTGTTCCCCGGAAGCCTTCGGAGTGAACCGGAATTACGTCAATCCCCTGCTCGGCGGCCACTTTCTTACAGACAGCCTGAATATCGTCGCCGATAAGGCCGATAATACAAGTGGCATAAACAAAAGCTGCCTTCGGTTTATACGTTTCGATGAGTTCCGTTAACGCCGCATAAAGTTTTTTCTCGCCGCCGTAGATGACCTCGTTTTCGCGCAAATCGGTGGAGAAACTCAACCGGTGCAGTTCCGGTCCCGAGGATAGTGATCCCCGGATGTCCCAGGTATAAGCGGCGCAGCCTACCGGGCCGTGGATCAAATGCAGAGCGTCGGCGATCGGATAGAGAACAACTCTAGACCCGCAGAAAACGCAGGCCCGCTGGCTTACCGAACCGGCGACGCTGACCTTTTCGCAAGTCATCTCGAAGGTATCTTGCGCGCCTTTTTCAAAAATCTGATCTTTTCTAGCGTCGAGAATCTCAATCATCGTTCTTTCCTTTACATGATCAATTCAAAATTTTGTTCCGGTGCATCGCGGTCCTGGCGGTCCAGCAAAGCATTCAGAATCTTTTCCATCATACGCATAGCGCCGCGATAACCCACTACCGGAAAATACTGGTGGCCGACCCGGTCATAAATCGGGAAGCCGATCCGGATGAGGGGAATATCTTCATCGCGGGCTATATATTTGGCATAAGTGTTGCCAAATATCAGATCCGGCCTGTTGTTTTTCACCAACTGGTGAAAATAAAACAAATCAGCTCCCAGGCCATGCTTGATAATCGTGTCAGGTCCGGTAAAGCCACGAATGCTTTCCTCGAATTTTGCTCCTGCCGGAGTCCCGGTCACCACATAAAGAATCTTCATATCCATATCGGTGAGAAACTGCGTCAGCGAAACTAATTGATCGGGATCTCCGACAAGGGCAACCTTTTTCCCGTAAAAATACTGATGATTGTCCGTCAAAACGTCAACGACTTGTCCGCGTTCCACCATAATACTGTCGGGGACACTCACGCCGGCAGCTTTCCTGAGCGCATCAACAAAGGCATCCGTTGCCGAAATGCCGATCGGTAATTCCATATCCTTGAAGCGGATGCCGCATTTCGTATCCAAAAGCTTTGCCGCCGGCAGAGATGCATTGCTGCCCAGGGAGACGGTGAAAGCGCTGTCTCCGGCGCTCCGGATCTGGTCTACCGTTGCACCGCCTTTGGGATACATGTGAAAACGTCCGTCCAGAGGGCCGTTAACGACCTCAGATGTATCGGGGAAAAGGATACTTTTTACTCCCATCAGGGATGAGATTCTTTTTATCTCGGCCATATCCGACGGCTCGACAAATCCGGGAATAATATTGATCTGCCCTGTCCCCTTTCCTGTGTTTTCGGCAAGATAATGGACCATGCTCTGGGTCATGTTGGCAAAACCAGTCACATGCGATCCCTTAAAGCTCGGAGTGTTGGTGTGGATAACCCGTTTGCCTTTGGGAATCTTTCCATCCGCCAGAGCCTTGTTGATAATCTGTCCGAGGTCGTCACCGATGACTTCGGACAGACAAGTCGTATGAACGGCTACAATATCAGGGCCGTAAATCGTAAAAATATTATTAATTGCCTCCAGCAGGTTGGCCTGTCCGCCGAAAACGGACGCCCCTTCCGTAAAGGAACTGGTCGTAGCCATAATCGGGTCTTTATAATGTCTGGTCAGCGCGCTCCGATGATAGGCGCAGCAGCCCTGAGCCCCGTGGCTGTGCGGCAGACAATTATGAATGCCCAGCGCTGCGTACATGGCTCCCACGGGCTGACAAGTCTTGGCCGGATTGACCGTCAGGGCAGATCGGTCGGCTAATGTCTCGGGTGTATGTCGAAGTAGCATGATGTTTCTCCTTTAATTGTTCATTTTACCTGTTGCAGGCGTAGCTTCCCGTCAGCTCCGGGTTCTTCTGCCAGGGAGCTTTAATGAAGCGAAAGACGTTGGAATTAACCATCCGGTCGATCTCCCGGTAAAAGTTGATCGCGCCGCGGAATCCGGCGTAGGGACCGCTGTAGTCGTAACTGTGCAGTTGTTTGAGCGGTATTCCTCCTTTTTGGATCACATACTTTTCCTTGACGCCGGCGCAAAAAATATCCGGTTTATATTTTTCCATCAGAACCTCTGCTTCATGATGATTTAGGTCGTCGATGATCAGATCGCCTTTCTTCATTTCGGACATCATGCCCACATAATCGTTAAAACCGATGCCTTCTCGTTTAGTTAATTGCGCCAATTCTTCCTCCGTTTTGCGGGGCCGGTACCGTGCCGGATCGGCCTCCACCGTCAATTCTTCAATATTGCGTGAATCGGCGTCCACAACGATATTAGGGATCACCTTGCGCCCTTCATAGTCGTCGCGGTGAGCAAATTCATACCCTGCTGATAAGGTCTTCATGCCGATCTCGGTAAACAGCTCCTGATAGTGGTGCGCCCTGGAGCCGCCGACAAAGAGCATGGCTGTTTTACCTTCACAGCGCGCACGGACTTCCTGACGCACTGCTTCCACATGATAAATTTCTTCGGCAATGACTTTTTCAACTCTCTCCATTAGCTCGGGAGCGCCGAAGTAGGCCGCAATTTTGCGCAGCGACTTCGCGGTAGCTCCCGCGCCGATAAAACTGATCTTAAACCAGGGAATTCCGTACTTTTTTTCCATCATCTCGGCCAGATAGTTAATGGAGCGGTGGCACATGACGACGTTCAAATCAACTGTATGGGCGCTGGCAAATTCGTCATATTCCGAGTTGCCGCTGAAAGTGGAATGCCGGGTCATGCCGCAGAGATCAATAATTCGTTCGATCTCAAAGGCGTCTCCCCCGATGTTGTATTCACCGAGAATATTGAACCGGTACTTTCCTTCTTTTTGCATTTCGCTCTGTCCGACCACATCGGTAAAGAGTTTGTTGTTGGCGATATGGTGGCCTGCCGACTGGCTGACACCTTTATATCCCTCGCAACTGAAACCGAAAATGTTGACCTCCGGATACTTTTCTTCCATCTCGCGGGCGACGGCATGGACATCATCGCCGATAAGCCCTACCGGGCAGGTGGAAAAAATGCTGATGGCTTTGGGATGGAATAAATCAATTGCTTCTTCAATGGCTTTCTTGAGTTTCTTTTCTCCGCCGAAGATGATTTCTTCTTCCTGCATATCCGTGGACATGGCATAGGTCATGAAATTGGCGCTCTCCGGTGTTTTGGGCATTGTCTGGTTCCGCCTGGTTCCCCAAGTGTAAAATCCGCAACCGATCGGCCCGTGAGTAATCTGCAAAATGTCGCGCGTCGGCCCCAGGACAACGCCCTTGCAACCGGCGTAGGCGCAACCCCGCATGGTGAGGATTCCCGGAATCGTGCGCGTATTAGCCATAATTTCCGGAACCTGATCACCTTCAACCTTGTTCACTATAATTTGCTTGGCCCGCTTGCGAGCCTCCTTTGCCGGATATTTCTTGAGAATGAGTTCTTTGACTTCATTAGCCAAGGCTGCTTCATCCACTGCTGTATTATTTTTTGTCGGCATGTCTATCTCCTTCTTATGCTTCATCGAGTGCGTCGTTTCCCGACTCACCCGTCCGGACGCGAACGGCATCCAGTACAGGCATTACAAATATCTTGCCGTCGCCGGATTTCCCCGTCTGGTTCGCGGCAATGATGACCGAGACGGTCTTATCCGTAAGAGCGTCCGGCACAACGACGGAAATCATTCTTTTCGGGATCAGCCTTTGCGAATTTCCCAGTTGAGAGATGGCTTCTTCGTACCCAAGTTCCGCTCCCTTCAGCAGTTGAATATCCACCAGCCCCTTGCCGCGCCCCATACAATCACGGGCGTGCATGGAAGAAATGCCGGCGGCAATCAGCGCCTTTTTCGTCTGATTAATTTTATTCATGCGGATTACGGCCATGACCTCTTTCATGATTTAACCTCCTCGGTTCCGGTATTGGTTTCCTTGATTCCGGAGCTGACCGTGTAAACTTCTTCCACCTGGGAAACAAAGATCTTGCCGTCGCCAAATGCCCCCTGTGTGCCGGACTTCGCGGCGCTCATGATTAGATTGATCACCAGTTCCTTATCCGCATCGGGAACGACCAGCATTAAGAGTTCTTTTGGTAATTCATCATAAGTGATGTCACCGATCTTGATTCCTCTTTGCTTGCCTCGCCCCGAAACATTCATCTTGGTCACTGACGGAAATCCTTCCGACATGAGCTGTTCCAAAACAACATCTACTTTTTCCGGCCGTATAATGGCTTTGATCATCAACATCTTATTTCCCTCCTTCATCCTGTTATTGATCCATGCCGAACTCAATCAAGAGCGCTTCGAGTTCATCTATCGCCATGGGTTGGGGAATCACAAACATTTTGTTTTCACCAATTGCCTTGGCCAACCGGCGGTATTCGTCCGCCTGACCTGCCGCCGGTTCAAATTCGACAACAGTCTTACGGTTGATTTCGGCCCGCTGGACGACATTGTCGCGCGGTACAAAGTAAATCATCTGTGTTCCCAGTTTAGCCGCCAGCGCCCCGATAAGAGCCTGTTCATTATCCACTTCCCGGCTGTTGCATATGAGTCCGCCCAGTCGCACGCCGCCTGCTTCGGCAAATTTCACGATGCCCTTGCAGATGTTGTTTGCCGCATACATGGCCATCATCTCGCCGGAAACGACGATATAGATTTCCTTGGCTTTGCCTTCCCGCATCGGCATGGCAAAGCCGCCGCACACCACATCGCCCAGGACGTCATAAAAGACATAATCCATCTCGAAGGCTCCTGAGTAAGCGCCAAGCTGCTCCAGCAGATTGATGGACGTGATAATGCCTCGACCCGCACAACCCACGCCAGGTTCCGGCCCGCCTGATTCAACGCAGCGGGTTCCTTTGAAGCCGAGTTTGACAACGTCATCGAGATTGAGATCTTCGCCTGATTCACGCAGCGTATCGAGAACGGTATTCTGGGATAATCCACCCAAAATGAGACGGGTGGAATCTGCTTTGGGATCGCAGCCCACGATCATGATTTTTTTCCCCATTTCAGCGAGCGCGGCCACAGTGTTCTGCGTGGTCGTTGATTTTCCGATCCCGCCTTTTCCATAAATTGCAATTTTTCTCATCGTTGTTTTCCTTTCACCTGCATCCAGCATTTGCCTTTCTGTAGATCAAGAGTCGTGCCAGAACATGAAGAACGTTTATTTTCCAGATGTCACCATTCTTAATGTGCCGTGATAATCACAACATAAGAAATAATTTTTTCTGAATTGAAGTTTTGTAAGACTTGTAAAGACAAAGGAAAAAACGACGCAGCGGTAGTAATTTTAAAATTATCCTTCGGAATTGTAGGAAGTGTCACGAGTAGAATTTCTCAGGAAAAACTATTTCATTTTCTTCGGATCGATCCCGAATTTTGCCACTCGGAGACCCATGATTCTTTCTGTCAATCCCAGGATTCGTGCTGCTTTGGCCACGTTACCGCGGCAGCGTTTCAAGGCGCTGGCAATCATCTCTTTTTCCAGGGAGATCAACATATCCGGCAAGGTGCCTTTCGATTCGATGAGGGGAGAGTTCTCGCTCTTCTGCAGATTCGGCGGCAGATGATAGGTTTTGATGACGCCGTCTGTACAGAGAATGACGGCCCGTTCGATACAGTTTTCCAGCTCCCGGACATTTCCCGGCCAATGATAGTGCATGAGCATGTCTGTTGCCGGGACGGAGATACTCACTATCTTCTTGTCCAGTTCCCGGGCGTATTTCTCGATGAAATAATTGGCCAGCAGGATGATGTCCGGCCTTCGCTCCCGCAGGGGCGGAACAACAATGGGGAAGATGTTCAGCCTGTAATAGAGATCTTCCCTGAACTTTCCTTCCCGTATGAGCGCCTCCAGATCCCTGTTTGTTGCGGCGATAATCCGGATGTTCACCTTTATGCTCATATTGCCGCCGATGCGCTCGAACATCCTCTCTTGAAGAACGCGCAGTAATTTTGTCTGAACGGCTGGAGGGATGTCGCCTATTTCGTCAAGAAAGATGGTGCCGTTGTTAGCGAGTTCAAAACGTCCCTTGCGAAACCCGGTGGCTCCGGTGAAAGCGCCCTTTTCATGCCCGAAAAGCTCGCTTTCGATCAGGGACTCCGGCAGCGCCGCACAGTTGACGATGATGTAAGGACCGCTGGCATAACTCGAATTGTAATGGATCGCATGGGCAACGCGTTCCTTGCCGACGCCGCTTTCACCCAGGATCAAAACCGTGGCATTTGTGCGGCAGACCGTTTCAATCAACCCATAGATGTTCTGCATGATATTTGACGTGCCGATGATGGTTTTGGGACCGTACCGAATCTTCAGTTCATCATGCAGACGGATGTTTTCTTCTTTGATCTTGTCGAGTTCTTCCTGGGCCAATTGACGCAGACGAACAGCCTGCGATATTGTGGAAGCAATGATCGTGAGCAGCCGGACATCTTCTTTAAAGGATGTGCCTCCGGTCACAAGACGATCAACAGAGATGGTCCCGATTACTTCATTGCCTATTTTTATAGGGACACAGATAAACGCAATATCACGTTTATTTAATTTTTCTCTGGATCCGGTCCTGTCCAGAAACAAGGGGCTATCGAAAATACTGGGCACAATGATTGTCTCGCCCGTATCAATCACCTTGCCGGTAATGCCTTCACCTATAAGGTATTTCCCTTTGGCCTGTTCCTCAGGCAGAAGTCCATAGGCTTCTTCAATGATAATTTCCCCGCTGCTGCGGTTCAATATCGTCAGGGCGCCGCGGGGCATTTCCGTGTTTTCAGCCATACTCTTCAGGACAAACTTCAGGGCCGCCTTAAGGTCAAGGCTTTCGCTCAATTTCTTGCTTATCTCAAAAAGCAGGGAAAGCTCGTTTATTTCCCGCGATACCCTGTCACTTTCATTGTCAGACGTCATAACGAAATGCTCCATTCAATCTTATGCCGCATATTACTATAAATATTTCATAACATCAATATTCATGCCATTGATGATTGCTATTATAAGATATGAAAATTAAAGATGTAATCATGATAAAAGCCTATGAACCATCACTGATTAAAGAACTGTTTCGTTATGAATAATTGAAAAACCGTACAGAATTGTAGTACATAAAGTAACCGGTGACTAAATACAAAATTTTTTATTATTAATTCCAGTGTCAGTAATTTTTGTTTTTTGAATGCCGTATTTCGTTGATGCGCAGGCAGGCGAAAGCGTATAATGACACCAGGCAAGGTTTGGCTGTCCCAAAAATGTGAGGATAGTCTCCGGAAAGTCGTTTAGAATCTTAGTGTGGATACACTCTGTAGATTTTATCCGGCACCAGAAGAGGCTTAACGTACGTAAAATTTCTTTCGTTTGCTGCGATAAACTCTTTAAACTATACAGTGTGTAGTGGAAATATTTCAAACCCCTTACATAAAAAAACCGCTGCAATTTATTTTCTGAAGCATTTAATTTATCATTATCCATAAGATGACCTCATCCGATGGCTTTTTCGCCACGCTCAGCGCTGCTGATGCGCACGCATTCGGCAAGATCAACAACAAATATTTTACCGTCGCCGACATCACCGGTATGAGCGCCTTTTGTGATAGCTTTAATAGTTGACTCAACAAAGTCTTGATTGATGGCAATATCGAGTCTGACTTTATTGAGCAGGCCACCGGCTTCTTTTGCTCCACGATAAATTTCCGTCAGCCCCTTTTGTCTGCCCTGTCCCAGAACATTGCTGACAGTCATCAAATTTACATTCACGGCCTCCAGCTCTCTTTTCACCGCCTCCAGTTTATGCGGCTGAATAATGGCAATTACTAGTTTCATGATTTATTCCTCCTATTCGATCACGGTGTAAGCGGCTTCGCTTTGTTGCGTTAAATCCAGGCCGACGATTTCATTTTTCTCTTCAACCCTCATGCCTATAATCGCATCCACTATCTTGAAGATGATGAAGGTCATAATTACAGCGAAAGAAACCGCAACCAAAAGCGATAAAGATTGAACATAAAGCTGATGCGCGTTGCCGAAAAGCAGGCCGTCTGTTCCCGCGGCATTAATGGCTTTTTCCGCGAAAAACCCTGTGGCTATTGTGCCGACAGCTCCTCCCACACCATGCACGCCGAAAGCATCCAGAGAGTCGTCATAGCCAAGTTTGCCTTTAATTATCGCCACCGCGAGATAGCAAATCACCGCGACGATCATGCCGATAAACATGGCATTCATCGGATTGACAAAACCGCAGGCGGGAGTAACGGCAACCAATCCGGCCACAGCTCCGGTTGCAGCACCCAGGATTGTCGGGCTTCCATTGTGCCACCATTCCACCAACGTCCAGGTAAGACCGGCAGCCGCGGTAGCAATATGCGTAGTGATAAATGCGTTGGCGGCCAGACCGTCGGCAGCCAGTGCGCTACCCGCGTTAAATCCAAACCAGCCGAACCACAAAAGAGCCGCGCCTAAAACTGTAAAAGGCAAGTTGTGAGGACGAATCGGCCGGTGATTATAACCAACTCTCTTGCCCAGCAATAGAGCCAGCACCAGAGCCGAAATTCCCGAGCTCACATGCACAACTATTCCACCCGCGAAATCCAGTGCGCCCAGTGTCCTCATCCAACCACCCACACCCCAGACCCAATGCGCCAGCGGATCATAGACAAATGTTGTCCACAATAAGGTGAAAACCAGAAATGCGGAAAACTTTACCCGCTCCGCGTAAGCGCCGATAATCAAGGCTGGTGTGATAATAGCAAACATCGCCTGAAAAATCATAAAGACAGAATGAGGAATAGTCTTGGCGTAATCGGGATTCGGTGTTGCTCCTACTCCTGCAAGTCCTATCCAATCCAGTTTACCGATGATGCCATGGAAATCAGGACCGAACGCCAAAGAATAACCGATCAACATCCACTGCAGAGAAATGACACAAACGATAATAAAGCACTGCATCAGAATGGACAGAACGTTCTTGCGTCGAACCAATCCTCCATAGAAAAATGCCAATCCCGGTATGGTCATTAATAAGACCAGAGCGCTGGACATCAAAACCCACGCTGTATCTCCCGAATTCATTATCAATATCTCCTTCAAAAAGTTTTCTTTCAACTTTGATTATGGCAAGATAAATGCCAACATGTATAATGTGCTAATTATATTGATTATTCTGTGAAGATGCTTCTTGAGGAGAATCAATAAAGCGCAACAAAGAAGTCGTTTAAAAATAGATAAGGGACAATTTTGTAATGTCTAAATTGATGATGGAGGTTATAAATTCTAAGATGGTTCAGGATAGCTTTAAGCTGACATTAAAGTTTATAAATTTCCGCGCGGCAGTATTCTTTAAAGCCTGCCCGGGTGTAAACCTTTTCCCCCGATGGTGTTGCCTGTAGAATTATATCTTTAAATCCCGCCTGCATCGCTGCTTGTGTGATGCTCAGACCGCATCCTTTGTTTCTATAATCCGGAAGAGTAGAAACGTAGTAGATGCCCGCCGACTTTCCGTGAGTGAAAAGCAGGGAGGTAGCTACGGGCTTTCCATCTAAACAGGCTAGAAAAAGTCTTTGGGGAGATTGCCCGCCAAGATTAAAGGAAGCAACAAAAGTGTCATACTGTTCTCTGGCGCGTTGAGGCATTTCAAAACCATGGAAAGAAACATCTTTCCAAAAAAACAAGTCGCTTTTATCCTTTACTTCGATGACTGATATATTTTCAGAAAACTTTGCGTCGGATAATGAATTGTTCAAATCCGCGGCCATACAGGGGACTTTTGCAATTAAACGCAATCCCGCGTCTTGTAGCATTCTTGCGGTTTCAGGCGATTGTCCACGGGGATATACCCACCACCAGAAACGAAGATTTAAATTTTTGTAATATTCTTTTATTTGGGTAATAGCTTGTGCGTCGTCTTTTTTTAAAGGCTTTTCATTCCAGACCCAGTTGATATCGGAAATAGCAACGCCCGTGTGCATTGCATAGATTGGTTCAATACGCTTTAACGATGAGTTTAAGCTTCCCCAGTAACGGCTGACGGCAAAAAAAATTTCTTCAATATTTTTGATTTTGATGAGAATGAAATTTCCTTTAATTATTTTTAAATTATGCCGGCATGTTTTGTCCAACTCCAGTTTTTCCAAAGCGGATCTATATAATCATAATTATTGCCGGTTGTTTTCAAGCCGCATTTCAAGGCGAAATAGCGATGAAAGGCAAGACATCCGGTTAACTCCGGATGAAAGACAGTAACCAATATGGATTCATTTTCCGCTGCCGCAACATAATCGTCAATTTTCAAAAGAATATTAACATCAGAATTCACATCAATGATTTTAGGCGCGCGAATGAAAGTAAGAGGTATGGGCTCAGGAGCAACAGCTGGAATCAAAGCTTCGCTGACGAAACTATCGAGTTGACTGCCGAAGCTGTTGCGTTTGATAGTAATATTGATCAAATCAAGGCAGGAATTTTCACCAACGACTTTGCTTGCCAGCAGGATCGCGCCTGCGCACGTACCCCAGATTTTCATTCCACGTTGATGAGCCCCAAGCAAGACATTCTTGATTTCAAAAATATTAAGTAATCTAGACAAGCAGGAACTTTCGCCGCCGGGAATAATCAATCCGGCCAGATCGGCAAAATCTTCCGCCTGCTTAACTCGTTTATAAGCGACACCTAGCCTCTTCAGGTGTTCCAGATGCTCATGCACTCCGCCCTGCAAATCCAGAATGCCGATTATAGATGGCTTGTTGCTTACTAAATGGAGAGTCATAGCAAATTACCAGCCGCGTCCTGCCAGGATTTGTTCGGGTGGAATTTGAGAAATTTCCAGACCGGGCATGGCTTCTCCGAGATCCATAGAAGCTTCCAGAACCTTTTGAGGATCATTGAAATAAGCAGTTGCCTTGACGATAGCCCGTGCTCGTTTGGCCGGGTCGGCTGATTTAAAAATGCCGGAGCCGACAAAAACACCGTCACAACCCAACTGCATCATCAAGGCCGCATCGGCGGGAGTGGCAATACCGCCTGCCGCGAAATTAACCACCGGCAAACGTCCTAACTCCTTGACTATTAAAGCTAATTCATAAGGAAGACCATTCGCTTTAGCAAAACCGGTGACTTCCTCTACAGGCATCTGAGCCAGTTGTCGAATTTCACGATTCATTGTTCTCATATGGCGGACAGCTTCCACAACATTTCCCGTTCCCGCCTCGCCTTTGGTGCGGATCATTGCCGCGCCTTCGGCAATCCGGCGCAAGGCTTCGCCTAAATTGCGCGCGCCGCAGACGAAAGGAATCGAGAATTTTGTTTTATCAATATGGCATTCTTCATCAGCCGGAGTTAAAACTTCGCTTTCATCAATATAATCAATACGTAAAGCTTCCAGAATTTGCGCTTCCACAAAATGACCGATTCGGGCTTTCGCCATAACCGGAATTGATACGGCTTTTTTAATTGCGGCAATCATTGAAGGATCGGACATCCTGGCCACTCCGCCGTCTTTGCGAATATCTGCCGGCACACGTTCCAGAGCCATGACCGCCACGGCTCCCGCTTCTTCCGCGATTTTTGCCTGTTCAACATTGGTTACATCCATAATGACGCCGCCTTTGAGCATTTGCGCCAGTTGGACATTTAATTCATACCTTTTTGCATCCACTTTAATTAGCCTCCTGACTTAGTAAACATATTATAATACTTCACATCGGTGTTTCCTAGTGAAAATAATTATCAAACTACCACAGCATTCTCGTTTTTATTTGTTTTTCGTTTAAATAGTGTTTGATTTCAGTGATTGTATACGTACGATAATGCACCATGGAAGCAATCAAGGCCGCATCGGCCTTTCCTTCCGTCAATACCTGAGCCAAATGTTCGGGCTTTCCCGCACCGCCTGAGGCAATAACCGGAATACGTACATTTTCGGAAACCAATTTTGTCAAATTCAGCTCATACCCTGTCTGCATACCATCGGCATCAATGGAATTAAGGCAAATTTCACCGGCGCCGAGCTTTTCAGCTTCTTTTGCCCACCATAAGGCATCAATGCCGGTAAATATTCTGCCGCCATGAATTACTATTTCATAGCCTGATGGAGTTTTACCGGATACTTCCACTTTTTTTACATCCATACCCAGCACGATGCACTGGCTGCCGAAAGTTTTTGCTCCCTGAGAAATTATTTTCGGATCATCCACCGCGGCGGAATTAACGCTGACTTTTTCCGCTCCGGCCAGAATCACACGCCGCATATCTTCCAGATTGCGGATACCGCCGCCCACGGAAAAAGGAATAAAAATCGTTTCCGCCACGCGCCGTACCACATCAATCATGATGTCGCGTTTGTCTGACGATGCCGTGATATCGTAGAAAACAATTTCATCAGCGCCCTGTTCGTAATATTCCCGCGCGGCTTCCACCGGATCACCGATGTCCACATTACCTTTGAATTTGATGCCCTTGGTGAGCTGGCCGTCACGCACGTCGAGGCAGGGGATAATTCTCTTACTTAGCATTTCCCCTCCAAGCGCAGAAATTTCTTAAAATCTGTAACCCGGGGCGACCGCTTTTTTCCGGATGAAACTGCATGGCCACAAGATTATCTTTGACCAGAACCGAACAGAATATCATGCCATAATCGGTTGTTCCTAAAAAGGCTGCATCGTCAGACGGTGCCGGATAATAGGAATGCACAAAATAAAATTCGGCATCCGGCGAAACATTTTTAAAGACCGGATGACTGCGTTGCAACTTAACGCTGTTCCAGCCCATGTGCGGAATCTTTAATACCTGACCAGCGGAAGTCAGATTGTCGGGAAAGCGTTTTGTGGAACCGGCAACAAGGCCGATACATTCGGTTTTATTTTCTTCGGAATAATCCAGAATAATCTGCGTACCCAGACAAATGCCCAAAAGCGGCTGGCCGGTTTTAATATATTTTTTCAGCCAGGCATCGAGCTTTTTTTCGCGCAGATAAGCCATTGCTTCACCGGCCGCGCCAACACCCGGAAAAATTACATGAGACGCAGTTTCGAGCTTTGTTGTATCGTCCGTTATGACAAAATCCTGCCCGATATTTTGCAGAGCCCGTGCCACGCTCGTTATGTTTCCGGCGTTATAATTAATTATTGCTATCATAAATCTAAGTAAAAATTAACTTTCTGGTCTTTTAATACCAATACGATTAAAGATTGTATCCACCTGTGGCATCTGATCGGATGTGAAGTAAATACCGTATTGCATCAGGTCAAATGTTATGGAAGCACAACAATCAAAATAAGGAGAATTTTCGCCATCCCTCCCCCGCCAGTATAGCGGGAATTAATTCTCAATAATTCCGGTGATAAGCGGAGTTCCTCTATTTTTAATTGATTCCCCTTGTTTTTTGTAAACATTCCGGCAAAACAGCCTTAACCCTTCACTTAGCAATTTTTATGCTCAAATTACAGCTAATTTTTTTCCTTTATATATCAATCTGATAAAAAAGACCAATAGCACCAAATTTGTCATTACCCGGCTTGACCGGGTAATCCAGTTCCTTTTATTTGTCATGTCGAGCATAGCGAGACATCTTATTTTTAAAGACTTCGAATCCCGATAAATCGGGATTCGAAGTGACAAAAAAGATGTTATTAGGAGGATTTTTCTACCTGAGTGACGTGTGTTGATTTTTGTTCATAATTTTCCCCCTGATAAGAATCCCGTCTCTCCAATTCTTTATTTATCGAATTCAACACGTCTAATTTATTCATTGCCCAGTCCGGTGCAAGAAAAATATCGCGGTAACCGTCGGCAGTCAGGCGCTGGATGACCATTTCCGGCGGCAATACCTCCAGAACATCGGCGGTTAAAGAAACATATTGTTTCTTGGTTATCATACTTACCGTACCTTTTTTATACATCTCACCTAAAACGGTTCCTTCCAAAGCCAGTAGAGAGTGAATTTTTATGCCGTTGATTGGAAGTGACGCAAGAGTTTTGGCTGTGGTTAGCACATCTTTGTCGTTTTCTCCCGGTAAGCCAATGATAATATGGACACAAATGTTTAAGCCGCTTCCAGCCAAAGCATTCACTGCGTCCAGGAATTGCTGAAAATTATGTCCCCGGTTGATGAACTGCAGAGTCTTGTCGTGAACAGATTGCAAGCCCAGTTCAACCCAGATGTGATATTTTTTCGCGTAGCCGCTTAATAATTCGATAACATCGGGGCCAAGGCAATCCGGTCTTGTGCCGATGGAAAGGCCGATGATGTCTTCCTGCTTCAGAGCTTCATCGTAGATTGCCCGCAATTTTTCCACGGATGCGTAAGTATTTGTAAATGTTTGGAAATAGGCGATAAATTTTGAAGCATGAGGTTTGTAATATTTTTTACCGGAAGCGATTTGTTCGGTAACAGATGGCAGTTCACCCTTTTGGCGCAGCTTCGAACCCCTGCTATCGCAGTAAATACAACCGCCTGCAGCCACGTCCCCGTCTCGGTTAGGACAGGTAAAGCCTGCGTCAATCTGTAGTTTATGGATATTACAGCCGAACAGATTTCGCCAGTAGCTTTTCAGGTCGTAGTACCGCTTAGAATTTTTCCAAAAATCAGGTTTACCCAAAGCCGCCTCTTTTTTTGTTGTTTTTTTACGGTCTATGCCGTAAAAACTTTTAACATTGATTTTATGCAAGCGCAAGTAATCGGATGAAGCATGGAAAATTTAACAGACAACTATGATGTTGCGGTAATCGGCGGCGGGCATGCAGGTTGCGAAGCAGCCCTGGCTTGTGCGCGCATGGGATGCCGGACAATGTTATTCAATATCAATTTGGATTCGATTGCGCTGATGTCCTGCAACCCGGCAATCGGGGGACTAGCCAAAGGTCAACTCGTCAAAGAGATTGACGCGCTCGGCGGCGAGATGGGTAAAGTCACCGACAAAACCGCCGTGCATTTTCGCATGCTTAATGCTTCCAAAGGTCCGGCTGTTCATTCGTCCCGCATGCAGTGTGACAAACAACTCTACCGTCTGACCATGAAAACAGTGGTCGAGAACCAGCCCAATCTTTATATCCGACAGGCCATGATTGAGAGCTTAGTCATTGAAAACGGCACAGTAATAGGAGTACTGGATCAGAGCGAACATTTTTACGGAGCGAAAAAAGTTGTTATCACCACTGGAACTTTCTTAAATGGCCTAGTGTATGTCGGTGCATCACAAATCCCGTCGGGACGGGCCGGAGAACTGGCTTCCATTGGGCTGGCTAAAAATCTCCAAGGGCTTTGTTTTGATATTGGCAGAATGAAAACAGGAACTCCTCCGCGCTTGTGCGCCTCTTCCATTGATTTTTCCAGACTCGAGCGTCAGGACAGCGACCCTGATCCTCAGCCATTTTCCTTTACAACGAAAGCGCTGCGTACGGAGCGCCTGCCTTCTTATTTTTCTGCAACATCCGCTGAAACACATCGCGTAATTCGGGAAAATATTCAGCACTCGCCTCTGTATTCCGGCATCATTAAAGGAGTTAGCGCCCGCTACTGTCCATCGCTGGAAGATAAGGTTATGCGTTTCAGTGAGCGTGAAAGCCATCCGGTGGTGCTGGAGCATGAAGGACTGGATACGCAGGAAATTTACGCCAAGGGCTTGGGCAACTGCCTCCCGCTGGAATTGCAATACAAGATTGTGCGCAGTGTCAGAGGATTGGAACAGGCGCAAATCATGCGTCCGGCTTACGCCATTGAATATGATTTTGTTCAGCCCACGCAACTCAAACCTACCCTGGAGACAAAACTGGTTAACGGCCTGTATCTGGCCGGACAGATCAACGGCACATCGGGTTATGAAGAAGCGGCGGCGCAGGGTCTATGGGCCGGCATAAATGCCGCCTGCGCCGTGCAGGGAGCGCCAGCTTTCATTCTGGATCGCTCTG
>JQDQ01000072.1 GCA_000747625.2 Smithella sp. SCADC | reverse complement strand
CAGTTCTCTACTCTACCCATATTTTTCTAAGTATAAAGTGTTTCGTTTGATTCTTTACTGCGTAAGACAAGGAGTGGTTTCAACTAATAGGTGTAACTCACTGCAGCTCCGGTGGAAAATCTGTCTGCAAATTGTCCTTCGATATTCAAACGGAATCCTTTAAGCAGCGGTACATCCAATCCCGCAAAGCCGCCCACAATTGATTTGTTCCGAATAGTATCATCATCGACCCAATATCCGGAACCGGAAATATTGGAATGCCAAGATACCTTGGCCTCGGAATAATATATATAAGGACCGGCATAAAACTTTATGCCATAGGGAAGAGTGGCCTGAATTCCAATACCAAAATTCGCATCCCAGAGATTTTTCATCTTAAGTGCCGCTGTAAAAGGCATTCCGCCATCGGTTCCGGAAACAGTATCCGTAAAATCACTGAAATAGTATGTCCCCTGAATAAAAGCGCCTATTCCCCATATGCTGTTTATCGCATAAAAAGCTTTTGCTCCCAAGGTGCTGAAAAATTCCCAGTTTGCTTCAAAATTGTCTTTGTCCGTATTAATGGAGGCATCCGCGGAACTGAAAACATCGAAAATTTTCATATCCGCAAGACCTACGCGCGCGTATATTTCCCAGATGTTTTTCGCTCCATAAGCCGCCTGCGAATAAATCTCATTTAGCCTTACTGTATGATCAATACCGTTTTTATACGTATCTTCGTGATACCGGTAACCGATGGCCGTGTTTAATCCGCCGGCTTCTTTAGAAACGGTTTGTAGCGGACCGAATAAGCCCGCCGCCATTGCCGTATGGTTAACCGTAAAAAATAATAATGCCGTCAGCACGATGACCGGAAAATTTTTGGCAAGAAATTTGTTTCGCATTTAATTTCCTTTTTCCTGCAATACAGGATTGATGGAAGGAGCTTTTTCTGCCGCAGGCACTGATGGATTCCGTTTAGCCTTTCTGGCCTTTATTTTCTTAAAACGGTACTGAGCATATGCATCGCGAAATGCCACGTAGGGATCAATCGCCGCTTCTTTAAGCGCTTCATAATCGCCGATTCTCAAGGATGTGGCATTTACTTCCTCGACGGCCCTTACTCCCACACCGGCGTACCAGGAACTGATATAAGAAACTGGATAAAGAAAATAATCGCCGGCAATAGTCACTGAGTCTCGGGGACTCGAAGGACCAAATACCGGCCAGACAATATAAAAGCCCTGCCCCACACCCCAAACACCCAGTGTCTGCCCCATGTCCGTATCCTGCTTCTGAAGATCCAGCTCTTTACCGGCAGAAGGATCGAGAAGGCCTCCGATACCCCAGATAGTATTGATAGTAAAACGCCCCGTTTCCGTGGCCACGCCGCTGAAATCAGCCTGGAGCAGGCAGCTCAGAAATCGCGCGGGAAATCCTAGATTGGAAAAGAAATTTTTAACGCTTACCCGAGCGGTTTCGGGAACAATTGCTTTGTATCCTTGCGCAACGGGTTTGAGCGCCCAGAAATACAGTTTGTCGTTAAACTGATGCGTGGCTCTGTTGAAAGGTTCCAGAGGATCGGCGATTTCCACTCGTTCTTCCTGAACGGTATCTTTAGCGTATTCATCAACCGATTCATCTTCTTTATATTCATCGTCAATGGGATTTACGGCATCAACCGCTGATTGTGCCGGATTTTGCTCAGACGTGGAGGCAAGCAAAATGGGCTGCGGGGACGGGGAGGATTGCGCAACCGGCAAAGCCGCAGAAGAGGGACCGGGGCTGTGAGCACAACCCGCCGTAAGAAGAACACATAATAAAATCAAACCAATGTGGTATTTCATTTAACGAAACCAAGCCTTAATGCCAAATATTATAAGTTTTAAGTGTCCCCCGCTGGCGGGGGCAGGGGGTGGAAAGGCCGCATTGATATTTCAGGCGGTTCTGAAATTAATCACTATATTCTTTTTCCACCTCCGTCACTTCGTGACACCTCCGCCAGCGGAGGATACGAAATGACATTTTTTTAGTGTTTGCTTACCTTCTTGCGCAGCGTCTCCAACAGTTGTTCCGGCGTATCCTTGGCCAGTATATCGTTGAACTGCGTACGGTAGTTTTGAACAAGACTCACATTCTCCACGACAACGTCATATACTCTCCATTTGCCGTTCTTTAAAATCATCCGGTAAAAAATAGGGATTTCTTTAGAAGCAGTAACGATTTTGCTCTGAATTTCAGCCTGAGTGTCTGAAAGCATATTTTCTTTATAAAACACAACCTTTTCGTTGGTATAGTCCAGAATTTTGTCCGCGTATGATTTTTCCAGAATCTGCTCAAAGAGATTCACAAATTCCGTGCGTTGCGCGGGGCTTAACTTGTTCCAGTTACGCGCCAGAGTGCGTTTGGAAAATTCAATTTCATCAAACATATCTTTGTATATGATCCGGAGCTTTTCTTTCTTTATTTCTTTAGATGCCGGACTTTTGAGTTTGGGATCGCGCAACACATTGAGCACTTTATTGACAGTGGCTTCTGCAGTGGCCAACGGCACTCCGGCGTATACCGGAAGAGAAAACATCAAAAGTGTCAGTATGATTATCAATCCCGTGAGTCGTTTTTTCATTTCTTAATCCTCATCATGTTCCATTATACCAATTTTACGGTTTCTTTACATCACCAAAAGCGTATTTGCTGATAAGTCCTAATATATCCACGGGCGCTTGCGTTTCCATAATTGTTCCGTTAGCCTTCAGGAGTGTGCCGGATCCCCCCGGATCAATACTGATATACTGGTCGCCCACCAAACCTTCCGTTTTAATAGAAGCAATGGCGTCATCATATATCTTTATGCCTTTTCTAATTTTCATATGCACGACCGCCTGCTGGTTTTCCTGATCCATGGTGATTCGCTCCACTCTTCCAACTTCAATGCCCATAATATCCACAGGATTTCCATCTCTTAATCCTGTTACAGAAATGAATTTGGCAGCTATGGGATATGAATCATCGTACAGAAAAGAAACTTTACCGAGTTTCACAGTCATATATCCTATGCAGAGCAGTCCCAGAAAAACAAAGATGCCGACGATGGTTTCTATTTTGTATTTTTTCATTTGTTTACTCCTTGGCGGCGCATCGCAAACGCCCTATTTCTTTTTGTTGAGCTTTGGCCAACTCTATAATGAAATCTATTTCCGCAACAGGCGGTCCTTCGGCAATGCCCGCCCGGATGGCGAAATCAACGCATTTATCCGAAGGCGCAAGTTTTTGAGCTCCGGCCCAAATATCGCGGAGTCCCTGCGCCTGGAAATCATTAACGAAAGCTTTCAAAATGCTCTCAGCTTCCGCAAGATCTGAAAAAGGCAGCATTGTAACAAATTCATTGGACTTGCGGCGGGTGGAAAAACCGCCTATGGCGCCGAAGTGTTTATCTATATAAACTCCCATTGAGTGAATGACTTCCTGCGCCGCGTCGTGACCCAGAATGGAAATTATTGTGTCCAGGTCTGATAAAGTAAAAACTGCAATGCAGTAATTTTCACCTGATTCTCTACGTTTTAACTGAACATGATTTAACATTTTGAACTGTCGTTTAGAATACAAACCCGTCAGTTCCTTCTGCAACCCTTCGAGGCTATGGATAACCTCGTCGTTGAAAGGGTGGTCAAAATTTCCCAACTCTTCCGGGGTTCCCTGAAAAACTATAGTTTTATTATAGAGGGCAAGAATCCGGTTGGAAATAAAATAAACGTCCGGAATTTCATGGCTGACCATGATAGCCGTAAAATTAAACTTCCTCTGGTACTGGGCGATCATGCTTAGTATAGCATTTTTCCGGACAGGGTCCTGGCCGGTCGTTGGTTCATCAAATAAAACGATGCGTGGATCGGTGATCAGCGCGCGCGCCAGCGCCGCCCGTTTCTGCATACCTCCGGAGAGTTCCGAAGGGAATTTGTAAGTTGCTTCGGTTAATTCTGTTTGTTCAATTCTGGCCATTACACGTCGAGTAATTTCCGCTTTCTTCAGATTTGTAGTCTCTATCAGAGGCAGAGCGATATTATCATAGATATTCAGGGAATCGAACAACGCATTACCCTGAAACATGTAACTAATTTGGGCCAGCGATTCTCTGACTTCGGATTTCTTCATTTCGGCCATCGGCTTACCGCGAAAGAGTATTGTCCCTTCATCGGGCTGAAGCAGACCGATGATATGTTTGAGCAGGACGCTTTTGCCTGAACCGGAGAGACCGATAATGGTAGTTACCTGTCCTTCATATATCTGCAGATTCACTTTATTCAGAACAGTCTGGGATCCGAAGCGCTTGGTGATATTTTTAAATTCCAGCAATGGCATCGTGTTCATAAGTTTCTCTATATTAAAAGCAGTGAAGTTACCACGTAATCCGAAACAAGAATCAACACGCAGGAGGTAACGACAGCCGAAGTTGTGGCCAAACCGACAGCCTTCGCTCCATGGCTGTCCTTGCGCATATGTACAAAATATCCCTGATAACAGCAGACGGTGGCGACGATGATCGCGAAGACTATCGACTTGACAAAACCATCGGTGAGGTCTTTCATATCCACGTTGGCTTGAATGCTGTGGGAATAAACTCCGGCATTTAATCCCAGAAGCGCCACACCGGAAATGTAGCCGCCGATAATACCGATAAAGTCAAATACGGCCGTGAGCAGGGGAAAACTGATGATCGCCGCGGTAATCCTGGGGCTGATAAGATAGCGAAACGGATCAATGCGCATAGTCTGCAGGGCATCGACCTGTTCAGAAATACGCTGTATGCCTATTTCCGCCGTGATGGCCGATCCAGCTCTGGCCGTAATCATGATGGCCGTCAGAACCGGTCCTAATTCCCTGATTAGGGAAAGAGAAACCAGCGCCCCCAGCCCGCCTACAGCACCAAACTGAATCAGAGCATGATATGATTGCAGACCTAAAACCATACCGGTAAACAGGCTCACCAGGATGATAATCGTTGTGGAGCTGGCCCCAATATAATAGATTTGCGCAATTACCTTGGGAAACTGCTTGGGACGAAAAGTTTTCCAAAGCGCCAGGCAAAGGAAAATGGTTGCCTTGCCTAACATGTTAATCCAGCCGATAACTTTCTCTCCGATAAAGGCAAACGGCCGCGTCAGGGTCATGCCCGTACTGAATTTTTCTTCAGCTTCCGTATTGTGCTGACTGTTTTCGGTCACTTCCATCAACAAAGATCCCCTTATTGATTGATCGTCTATCAATTCTAAATCAAAGCGCTATTATTTGGTATTAGCGTACTTCTGGCGGAAATTTTACATATATATTGAATTTCGTCAATTATTTCTTAAAATACTTTCGCTAAAAATTCTTTTATGATTTTAGCTACTTCTTTAGGTTTTTGCATTGGAATCAAATGTCCGGCATCAGGAACTGATTGATATCTTCCATTGGCCAATAAAGAAACAACCTTCTTTACGTCGACAAATTCTTTATTGGCGCTTTTCTCCCCTTCCACTATAAGAACCGGACAGGTCAACTTCTTAAGCAACGGCCAGGGATTGGTGCTGTTGCCGCCTATAAACAGCGCGGCTTCATTTCTCGGCGAACAGGTAAGTTTTAAATCGCCTTCGGCTTGTTTTTCCATTCCGTATTTAAGATAAAACTCAAGCATTTGTTTATCCCATCCGGCAAATAGCGATTTCGACTTCAGATATTCCAGGGCTGATTTTTCATCCTGCCATCTGTTTTTTCTTTTTATCGACTGCGAAGCCAGCGGATGATCTTTGATCTTCATATCAATGGAATAAATTTCTTCCGGCAGGAAAATCGGCTCAATCAAAATCATGCCGCGCGGCTGCAGGCCAAACAATGCCGAGGCAATGGCGATAACTGTAGCGCCCATCGAATGCCCTACGGCCAGATGATCCGTAATGTTTTGCGAACTGCAGAAACTGATTAAATCTCTGGCGATAACATCCCAACCCAAACCTTTTTCCGGATCGCAATCGCGATAATTGCACATATAGGGCGCCCAGGCCTCATGATGCGGTGTCAAATCCTCGATTATCGGATGCCAGAGCCAGGGTAGAAAACCGGTGGCGTGAGCAAAAAATATCTGCGGAGCTACTCCCTCGTAATAAAGATAAGGCAACTCCGCCCCGCCGACATCGTGAATTTTCAGCGGTGGGATTTCTCTGGAAACCTTTACTGGCTTATCATTTTGAGACATAATAGAAAAATATCACAATGAAAGGATTGACGGACCGCTTTTCTATACAATCTTTATTATATTTTAAGATCACTTAAAAAATAAATACAGCCACAGCAATAACCGTTGTGAATTTATTATCCTTACAAATCGTGGATTGAGTCACGTTCAGGGTGCGGACTATCTTGCCGCTGATTTTAAAAATTTCTTTTTTCTCATCCCAACTCTCATCCACATCGAAATCAATGCCCAGAGTGGAGGCCAGCATGGCCGCGGCCAGATCTTCCGCGTAGTCGCCTGCCTGCTTCTCGTTCTGGCCATAAGCGTGATGTTCGCTGATGTAACCGTAAGATGATTTGTCGGCGGGAATGGCGCAACCGACCGACGCAGCCATAAGTCTTTTGGGTTCGTTTGTACAACAGCGGCTCATAACACAGTAGGTAATGGCGCCGGGTGTTAACTGCTTCAATCCCTGCGTTTTGGAAATCATTTTGCAGCGCGGCGGGAATATACTGGAGACCTGCACCAGATTGCATTTTTCTATTCCGGCGTCACGCAAAGCACGCTCAAAGGAATGCAATTCATCCTTGTGTGTGCCTGCTCCTTTTGTAAAAAAAATCTTCCTGGGTACAAAACTATCCATTTTTTAACTCCTTACTTTTCCGCAAAGGACAAATAATTTTATTAAAAAATTTTCTTTCCCCTCGCCTGAAATAACTTTGTCACTTATACCAGTGTTCAATGTCTTATGCCACAAAATTATTTATCAACCGCGGGACAAAAACATTTATTGTTTAATCTTGCTCAATAATTTAAAAAAGACTATAAAAGCGCATGAAATTAAATCAAGGCATTTTTTCATGAAAATAAAATTTTTTTATTTTATTTTAATATTATTTTTAGCCTCCTGTTGTCCCAGATATCCGGACATTATCAAAGATGTAAAGGATTTGAGGCAGGATCATACAGCCTATTTATCCGAAAATGTCAAAGAAAAATTTATTCTGGCATCCCAGGATCAGGTTAAAGTTAATGAAGATTACGATAAAATCTACTTTTCGGTCTGGCATAACCTCCGGCCTGTTCACTCGTCATCCGAAAAAGTATCTTTTATCTTCAAGAGATTCGCTTTGAGTCTTGGCTATGGCGAAAACAAAAAAAAACATTCTTCATCATGGTTACAAAAGCTTCAGCAAAACGTTTCTCTGGATGATTATCCCAACACTCTGAAGCCGGCAATTACAACAAGAAACACTAATCTACGTATGCTTCCCACGCAAGGGCCTCATTTTTACAGCTCTGACGGAGACATTTCCGGCTGGCCTTTTGATAATCTGCAAATATCATCCGTCGCTGCAAACACTCCCATTATTATATGCCATCTCAGCGCAGATAAATCATGGGCGCTGGTAGAAACCAGTTTCGCTTTCGGCTGGATGCCCGTTGAAGACTATGCACATGTAGATGAAAATTTTATAAAAACGTGGGAATCCGGCCGTTATGCCGTCATTACCAGGGACAAATCTGTTATTTTCGACACCGGCGGCCGTTTTAATCTCCGGACATCCATAGGACAAATGTTTCCCCTGGTCAGAGAGCTGCCGGATAAATTGGAAATACTTACCGCCGCGGCAGATGAAAACAAAAACGCTATTATTAAGCATGGTCTTGTTTCCCCCCAAGTCATCACGCTTAAACCGCTGCCTTTTACCTACTCCAATGCGGTAAAAATCGCCAATGAACTGATTGATGAGCCATACGGATGGGGTGGCCTCTATGGAAATCGCGATTGTTCGGCAATGACCAGAGATTTTTTTGCTCCCTTCGGTATCTGGCTGCCCAGGCACTCCGAAGACCAGGTCAAAAAAGCAGGAACATTCATTGATCTGCAAAATCTCGAACCTCAACAAAAAGAAAAAACCATCATAGAAAAGGGAATTCCTTATCTGAGCCTTCTGTGGCGCAAGGGTCACGTCATGCTCTACATCGGAGAACAAAACGGCCGGGCTCTTATTTTTCATAATGCGTGGGGCCTGAAAACAATAGACTTTGGCGGCAAGGAAGGCAGGAAAATTATCGGAAAGGCTGTCATCACAACGTTATATCCCGGGGCAGAAATCTATTGTCTTGACCCGGGAGGATTACTGCTGAAAAATATTTCAGCGATGACTATCCTGGGACCGGTAAAACAAAACCAGCAAATACAGCAAAATACTGTTCCGGCTACCAATAACATAAACGATGTCATTCCCGCGAAGGCGGGAATCCAGTAATAACAAAAACCTTAATGCCGAAACACTAAAAATCGCCCTTCGGCATATTTCAATTTCAAAATATTTGAGGTTCATCAAATGCAAAAATACAAAATTATTTTAGAATACGACGGAACCAATTATCGTGGATGGCAAACCCAGAAAAATGCTAAAAGCGTTCAAGAAACATTAATTGCCGCCGCACAGAAATTTTTAGGCGGGCCGGTGCAACTTCAGGGAGCCGGACGAACCGATGCCGGAGTGCATGCTTTGGCGCAAACCGCCCATCTGGAATCTTCCAAAAAGATTAATACGGAAACTCTCCGCATCGGAATCAATGATAACTTGCCGGCAAGTATTAATGTCTTGCAGGTAGAAAATGCCCCTGCGCTCTTTCATGCCCGTCATCACGCCGTGAGCCGCAGTTATCTCTACCTTATTGCTAAAAGACGCACCGCCTTTGGCAAACGTTATGTCTGGTGGATCAAAGACAATCTTAACATCAACAAAATGCAGCAGGCGCTGAATTCATTTCAGGGCTTTCACGACTTTGCCTCGTTTGCCGATAAGAGAATGGAAAAAGAAACATCCACAAAAGTCAATATTGAATCGGTACAGTTAAAGGAATTTGACGACATAATTGCCATGCGCATTGCCGGTTCTCATTTTCTCTGGAAAATGGTGCGCCGCATAGTGGGAGTAACCGTGGAGGCCGGCCGCGATAACTTCACCCAACGCGATATTGAAAAACTGCTTGCTTCTTATTCAGAGGCACCGGCGAGATTTACCGCTCCGCCTTCAGGTCTGTTTCTGGAAAAGGTATTATACGAAGGCGACAAACTGCCGCCGATCAAACCACCGATTTGTTTGTTTTGATAAGTAGTGAACAGAACGAAAAGATGAACCGGAGCGTAGCGATCTGCTGTATTATTAACAGTCCAACAATAGTAACGACATTGGGCATGTGGCCACTATAGTCGTCACCCCGGCGGAGGCCGGGGTCCAGTTTGAATAATTCTGGATTCCGGCTCGGAGGCCGGAATGACCAATGTATAGATTATTATGGGACAATTAATAATTTTAGATTGCCATTGAAAGATTATGAACAATATATTTATTTATGCTTTCACCCTCTTGCATGGCTTTGACAGCCAACACCTTATGTAATTCAGGCGGTATTCTCAGCGCAATTTTCCCGGAAAATTTTTTATTAAAATTCCCCTTAGGTAATGGACGACCGTCTTTCAACATAATGGCTATTGTTTCTTCAACAATATCACAAAGCTCTTTAAAAACTTTATCCTGCTTTTTGCCATGAACCCCGCCGATAAACAAACCTGGAGCGGAACCAACATAACAATTATCTTCTTCTGACCATTCAACAATTTTAAAATAATTGTCACTTATTTTTTTATTCATTTCTTTATCTCCCTTAAAGCTCTTTTTAAATCTTTTTCCTGATAGGGCAACGCATCTGCACCAGATTTACCTGATATAACAACATTAAATGGACAATTTTTATGAATAAATATTCAATATATATTAATCGAACGAAAAGCTGAGCTGGAGCGGCCCAGCGGGCTGCGATCTGCTTTAGCGGTTGGGCAATTAATAAATAGAACCGTCCCCTTTTATTTTGTGATGATGCAAAGACCTCGGTCTTTTGTCTTCCGGCAAAAGACATCCGGCGATACAAATCTCCGAACATTCGCCGTCACAAGGTTCTATGTGAATAGTAATGGTGGATTCGGGAAACTTGTCTCTGATATTTTTCTTTAATATTCTGGTAATGTCGTGCGAATCATGCACGGACATTTGCGGATTAACCTTGATATGAAATTCCACAAATCGAATATGACCGGCTTTACGCGTCCGCAACTGGTGAAAACCATAAATCACAGTCTCGTGGCTGATTATATCGCGGATATAACCCTCCTCTTCCGGCGGAAGTTGGACATCCATCAGATCGCGGATGGAATTAACCGTCAAATTAAACGCTGCATGCAAAATTAGAACGGCGACACAAATGGCGGCGACAGGATCAATCCAGTTAATGTTGTGCGCGGAAAAAAATTCGTGTCCAATCCAAATGATCCCCAAGCCTGTCATAACGCCGGTCGAAGTATAAACATCCGTGCGTAAATGCCAGGCGTCGGCCTGCAGGGCAATAGAGTCAGCTTCTTTGCCCACCTGAAAAAGTTTCTGCGAAACAATAAAATTCATAACAGCAGAAAATAACATTACCCCGACGCCCCATCCGGCATGTTCTATGGCGGAAGATGAGATTAATTTCTTCAGTGCTTCCCAAATAATCCAAAAAGCCGCTATAAAAATAAGCAAGGCCTCTACAAAGCCGGAGATGTTCTCTATTTTCCCGTGACCGAAGGGATGATCAGAATCGGCGGGAACGCTGGATGTCTTCACGGAAAACATGGCGATAATCGCAGCCAGCAGATCCACGCCCGAATGAATCGCTTCCGACATTATTGAAACAGAGCCAATCAAAAAACCGACAATGACTTTGAATAAAACTAAAAAGGAATTGGAAGCAACCGATAACATTGCCACCCTTTCTTTTTTCTGCTGGATATTAGTCACTGTATTTCTCCGGATTTATTTATTAGATAAAATCTTCTTGCTTTTTAACTTTCTTTGATTCGCTTTGCAAGCACCTAAATTTGTGATAGGAAACACTCCTTAATTTTGTTTCTGAAGTCAAGGCGGGATCCCACCTTGACTTCGTTGCGGGGATAATTCGACCAGCAAACTTCAGTGCGCTTCGCTTCTGAAGCTTGGGTCTCAAGTATGGATAAAAAATATCTTCTTTCTTATTTTAAAGCCTCGGCAAAAGACTGGCGAGACTGGCACTGGCAAATTAAAAACCGCATTACTAAAATAGAAACGCTGGAAAATCTTCTTGGAAAAACGGATTTTAACAAGATTAAGTCTAAAACTGTAACTTCCGTTTATCCTATGGCCATAACTCCTTACTATTTATCCCTCATTCATAGCAATGATACAAATGATCCTGTACGCGCTCAGTGTTTTCCCGATCCGCGGGAAATTTCCCGTTTTGGCAAGGCCCTAGCAGATCCTCTGGAAGAAGATTCCCACATGCCTGTGCCCAAGCTGGTGCATCGTTATACTGATCGTTGTCTGGCCATGGTTACCGAAACCTGCGCCACTTACTGCCGGCACTGCAACCGCAAGCGTTTCTGGTCGCAACCTAACAAGCTGAATTTAAAAACCCGCTTCAGGAGCATGATTAACTACATCAACGCGTCACCGCAGATCAGAGAAGTGATTATTTCCGGCGGTGATCCGCTGACGTTTGATGACAATACTCTGGAAGAAATTCTGGCCTCTTTGAAAGCGATTCCTCATATAGAAGTTTTACGCATCGGCAGCCGGATTCCCGTTGTTATGCCCATGCGCATTACTAAAGAACTTTGTCGTATATTCAAACGCTACCGGCCCCTCTGGTTTAATACTCAGTTTAACCATCCACACGAGATCACTACGGAATCAGCGCGCGCCTGCAATATGCTACAGGAAGCGGGAATCCCCGTTTCCAATCAGTCGGTCCTACTCAGAAGCGTTAATGATTCGGCGGAAACAATGAAAAATCTGCTTTATGGCTTGCAAAAAATATCCGTCCGGCCCTATTATCTTTTTCATTGCGATCTGGCTAAGGGCTGTACACACTTTCGCACCGGCCCGCAAGCAGGCGTAATTATGATGGAAAAAATATGGAAGCAAAGTTCCGGTCTGTGCCTTCCGCAATATGTTCTGGACGTGCCTGGCAGCGCGGGCAAGATACCGCTGAATGTAATGTCCAACGCAATAAAAAATGATTTAAAGAAGCATAAACATTTTTTTGACAAGTTTAAATAAATAGATTAGAGAAGCGCCAAGAGTAAAACAGGCAATTTTGTTACACTAAGCAAGGAGAAAATTTTTTATGTTCACTGCCAGTGATTTAAGAAAAGGGTTGCGGCTAAAAATAGATGGCGACCCTTATATAATAACTGAATTTAATTTCGTCAAACCGGGGAAGGGACAGGCTCTTTACCGCACCAAGCTTAAAAACATGATCAACGGCAATCAGTTTGAACGAACATTCCGTTCTGTAGATACCTTCGAATCCGCTGATTTGCGCGAAAAGAAAATGCAGTATCTCTATAAAGAAGGCGATAAATACTGCTTCATGGACAACGAAAACTATGAACAGGTTTATCTGACGGAAGAACAGGTCGATGAGGCCGTAAACTTCATGACTGATAATATTGAAGTGGAAATCCTGCTTTTTGAAGACAAACCAATCGGCATAAGCCTGCCAAATTTTGTTGAACTTATCGTGACTGAAGCTGAACCATGGGCCAAAGGCGATACCGCCGCCGGCTCCACAAAACCGGTCAAGGTGCAAACAGGTTATACAATTCTGGTGCCGACTTTTGTTACCGAAGGTGAAAAAATCAGGATTGACACAAGAACGGGAGAATACCTGACCAGAGTCAAGGGTTAATACAGCTTTCCAAAATACAAAGCAAATATATGGCAATATAAAAATGTCATTGCGAGCAATTTACCCGGAGCTGTGCATCGGGTTATAAATGGAAGAAACTGAACTATCCCGGCACGGTCTCTTCCTCCCCCTTTTTCTAAAGGGGGATTGAGGGGGATTTTTCAATCGGTGCAATTCCGTAAAATCTCCCCTAACCCCTCTTTAGAAAAGAGGGGGATTGCTCAGTGAAGTTTCTTAGGAGCCCCGGCTTGTCGGGACGTGGCCATCTTAAAACATTAAGATTTCTCGCGGTGTATGATCCCGCGTATGCGGGACTTCGAAATGACCATTGAATAGTGTTAGCCGTACTAAATGACCTTCTTAAATGAATAGGTTTTCCGAATTTGAATAAATCTCATCAAGACGATCATTTTTCTTTGACACGCAAAACACACTCTTTACAATTGCGCGCCAAACTAATTCAAAGCATCCGTCATTTTTTATTTCAGCATAATTTTCTAGAAGTCGAAACACCTCTAAGAATCCCTTCACCCGCACCGGAAGAGCACATTGAAGCCATTACATCGGATGACTGGTTTTTACAGACATCCCCGGAGTTATGCATGAAACGGCTATTATCCGCAGGTTTCCCGAGGATATTTCAAATAAGCCATTGTTTTCGCGCCGCCGAAAGAGGCGATAAGCATCTGCCGGAATTTACCATGTTGGAATGGTATGTCGCCGGGTTCGATTATCACCAACTAATGGATCAATGCCAGGCTTTGCTTATCGCAGCATTCAAAGACATGGGAAATGACCAAGAAATCGCCTGGCAAAACAAAAAAATATGTGTGGCGTCTCCCTGGGAAAGAATCAGCGTTGCGGATGTTTTTTCCAAATACTCGCCAATCAGTTTGCAGCAAGCCCTGAATCAGGACAAGTTTGATGAAATCATGGTTGAGTATATTGAACCGTACCTGGGAATCGACCGTCCAACTTATCTTTATGATTATCCGATAAAATTGGCGGCCCTGGCTAAAACAAAAAAAAGTGATCCAACTGTTGCGGAACGTTTTGAATTATACATCGGGGGATTGGAATTAGCCAACGGCTTTTCGGAATTGACCGACGTAAACGAACAAAGACAACGTTTTGCAGAAGCGCTGAAGGCGCGTGCCGTAAAAAAATGGGCGCACTACGAAATGCCGGAAAAGTTTCTGCAGGCTCTGCAAATCATGCCCCCAAGCTCCGGCATCGCCCTGGGCATCGATCGCTTAATGATGATACTGGCCGATACCGGCAAAATAGATGACGTTGTTGCCTTTTCACCTGAATCACTTTAATTCAACCCAGCTTGCTCAACAGGCATAATATTTCTATTGCGTAGCAACAGGGGATTATATAGAAAAGATGATGAAAAACAGAGGCATGAGTTTATGGGGCGAGTGATGAAAATAGAGAAAATGACAGTAAGTATTTCTTACAGGTGATTTTTATGGAATTTCAGATAGGATTTACGGATAAGGAAATAACTCCATGGGGAGGAATGGCCTTGATGAAAAAAATGTTAGATCAATTTTAGAAGACACATTGCCTAAGCTTTCGGGCAAGAAGATCGGCTTATTAAGAGCAGACAGCGGTTTTTACGGAGAAGAGATATTTCAATATTTGGAAGAGAAGAAAGGGTGGAGAGAACCGGTCAATTATCATTGTCTGATTACCAATTTGACGTTGCCTGCCCAACAAGGATGGAATCTATATAAACAGCGTGCCGATGCAGAGAATCGAATCAAGGAACTCAAGTATGATTTTGGTTTCGACAGTTTCAATATGAAAAGTTTCTATGGCACGGAGGCGGCATTAAACATGGTCATGCTGGCTTACAATTTAATGAGTTTATTCCGTCAGGTGATCTTACAGGAAAAGACTCAGCCGAAATTATCCACACTGAGATACAGGCTTTTTGCCATTGGCGGATATATGGTGAAAGAAGGAAACAACCGTATCTTGAAATTGTCATTAGCAATGAAACGCAGGGAGTGGTTTCTGGGGCTTTGGAATAAAACATCTCTGTTCTCCATGCCCGTTTCGTTCTCTACCTAATTCTCTATTGCGCAATCTGGGGTTAAAAAA
>JQDQ01000071.1 GCA_000747625.2 Smithella sp. SCADC | reverse complement strand
TAAGTGAACAGTATTGCGTTTAGCGGTGAAAATCTTATCCCCATGGGGAAAGTATTATCGCTTTCTTTAATTCATTGTTTCACATAGTATTAGTTTGACATTATGAAGACACTTCGCATAAAAATGAATTGATAGTTGCTGCCCAAAAAAATTAAAGGCAATGCATGGAAAAAGCGATTTTAAAGAAAGAAGAATGCCGCGTCCATAAGGTACGTCCCATCCCGTGGAACCATCAAGTTGGCTTTGAAAATATGCTTAATGTGGAAAAAAAAGAATTAGTTAAAAGCATCATTGTAAATCAAGATTCTGTTATCGAAGCTTCAATGTTGGAAAAAATCTCATCCTGTGATGAAGAATTATATAAAAAATACAGCAACATTATTGCTGTCGATAAAACCTTATCACGACAATTAGTAAGCTTTCAAGCAAACAAAAAGAAAGGTTTTTATCGTTGGTATAAATACAAAGAAGGTTTTTCGGCTGATTTAGTAAAAATAAAATGCGATAAATTTGAGTTGATTTCTGTTTTTTATCTCTAAAATTGCATATTGTAAAAGATAAAATCGGATTTCTAATATTTATGGAACAAAAAAAATTAACCCCGGAAGAGGAAGAAGTTATCGTTCATAAAAGCACGGAAATGCCTTTTTCCGGAGAATACTACAATTTTTTTGCGCCGGGCACTTATCGCTGTAAAAGATGCGGAGCGAATTTATATCGATCAACAGACAAATTTGATTCCGGATGCGGGTGGCCGAGTTTTGATACTGAGATTCCGGGCGCTGTCGCGCGCATTCCTGATGACGACGGAGAGCGTACCGCGATTCAATGTGCAAAATGCGGGGCGCATTTGGGACATGTTTTCGAAGGCGAAGGCTTTACGCCTAAGAATGTCCGGCATTGTGTTAATTCAATCTCGTTGAGCTTCAAGGCTGAATAATATGATTAAGATCATAGTCTTGGGTGGTGGCTGCTTTTGGTGCATCGAAGCTGTTTTTCAAAAAATTCAGGGTGTGCACAAAGTCGAGCCTGGCTATGCGGGCGGAAGTTTTCCCGATCCGGCTTATGAACAGGTTTGTTTAGGAGAAACCGATCATGCCGAGACTGTCAGGTTGGAATACGACCCGGACAAAATAAATTTGGAAAACATTTTAGCTGAAGATTACCATTTTGATTATTACAACCGGAAAAAAATACAGCCGTATTGTCAGTTTGTTATTTCGCCGAAAATAGAAAAAATAGAGAAAGACTTCTCTGCTTCCATAAAATAATTTCTGTAAAAACAATAACATCGTCCTTAATAATTGATTGTGAAAAATTTGAGTTGATTCCTGTTCATTTATCTATTAAAAGTCTCAACGTATTATTTGTTATTATTAAATATGGCCGGGTCCCGCGCAACGGAGACTTGTGAACCCCGTCAGGTCCGGAAGGAAGCAGCGGCAGCAATGTTCTCCATGTGTTGCGGTAAACCCGGTCACCAGTAATTTATCTGCCATTTTGATTTCAAAGGCTAACGAGGCGGCAAGGAGAAAGCGACGAGGCGTCTTACATATACGTTGAGGAAGCTGTCGATCCCGCATACGCGGGACAGGCTCCGCCAACAAAGTTAGCCGAAGAAAGCAAAAGTGGCATCAGGAGTTCAGTTGGAATATCTTGTCCTAGCCCGCAAATTTCGACCGCAAACATTTGAAGATGTTGCCGGTCAGGAGCATGTTGTCAAAACACTCCGCAACTCCATTGGCCAGGGTCGTGTGGCACATGCCTTTTTATTCAGCGGTCCGCGCGGCGTGGGCAAAACCTCGGTTGCCAGAATTCTGGCCAAATCGCTCAATTGTGAAAAAGGACCAACGGCGACTCCCTGTAACATCTGCTCGAATTGCCGTGAAATTACTAACGGTTCTTCGCTGGATGTGCGGGAGATAGACGGCGCTTCCAACCGTGGCATTGATGAAATCCGTGAGCTGCGGGAAAATGTCAAGTTTGCTCCGGTTGCCTCAAAATACAAAATTTACATTATTGATGAAGTGCATATGCTGACGCGCGAAGCATTCAATGCGCTTTTGAAAACTCTGGAAGAACCGCCGGCTCACGTGATTTTCATTTTTGCTACAACCGAAAATCATAAAGTTCCGGCAACGATACTCTCTCGCTGCCAATGTTACGATTTCCGCAGAATATCTCTCAGTGAAATTGCCGCGAATCTGGGTGGGGTTGCCGCCAAAGAAGGAATTAAAATCAGTCCAAGCGCTCTTTTATGGATTGCTGAAGCGGGCGACGGTAGTATGCGCGACGCACAAAGTATTTTTGATCAGGTTATTTCCTATGCCGGAATGGATATCAAGGATGACGATGTAGAAGAGAGCTTGGGGCTGGCTGACCGGAAGTATCTTTTCCGTATTTCCGAAGCAGTTTTGCAGCGAAATGCCGGTGCCTGCCTGATTATTATCGAAGAAGCATATCTGGCCGGTATCGATATGAAGCATTTTTATCAGATACTGTTAAAGCATTTTAGAAATCTGCTTCTGATTAAAATTGCCGCTGATGGCAGTTCTTCTTTTGATATCGCGCCGGAACAAATTGAAAAGCTAAAAAATCAGGTGCAGGAGATATCACGCGAAACCCTGCAGCGCTTTGTGGAAATTATGATCGCGGAAGAGTCAAGTTTTCTGCGCAGTCAGGAACCGCGTATGAAACTCGAAGCCATCATTGTCAAGATGGCTTATCTGGAACCGATAATTCCACTTGGTGAAATAATTTCAACAATTGAAAATATTGAACAAAGACTTAATCAGGGTTTGCCGGTGACCGGCAACAGTATTGAACCGCAGGTTTCAGCCCATAACACGGCCCAGGCAAATCAGGCAACTGGCAGTAATATAGGATCTCAATTTTCACAAAATAAACCGGTGAAAGAAACACCACCAAAATATAATATGGAAAGCAGCGGTCGTGCTGATGCAAATGAAGAAAGTAATTCCTCCGGTGCGAATAATAATTCGGATGATTTACAGTCTCTCTGTGAAAAATTTAAAAAATTTATCAAAAAAGAAAACGCGATTCTGGGAGCAAAAATTGATACCACTGAAATTGTCAGTTATGAAAACGATTGCCTGACGCTGGGTTTTCCGAAGAACTATATTTTTTTAGAGGAAATGAAAACAACAACGCAAAAAGAAAAACTGGAACAAATAGCCCGGGAATTTTTTCAAAAAAATGTGGCAATAAAGATTACAGCGATTGATGTGGAAAATGGTAATGCAAACGGTAATAACGGGCGCAAACAGCTCAATGGTCTAAACGAAATAAAACGTGAAGCGATGAATCAGCCGCTTTTACAGAAAGTCATGGATGAACTTTCCGATGCCAGGGTTGTGGAAATTAAAGTTCAAACGGAGAAAAAATAAGGGCATTGTAAAAAACAGAGCATAATATCATGAACTCAGGGGGAGGATATAAATAGTGCAAAATTTCAACACCATCATGAAGCAGGCAAAAAAAATGCAGGAGCGCATGGCTAACCTGCAAAAAGAACTGGAGATGAAAACCGTCGAAGCTCAGGCCGGCGGCGGTATGGTACGCGTTGTGGTTAACGGCAAGTATGAAATTGTTTCATTAAAAATCGAGAAGGAAGTGGTCAATCCCGAAGACATCGAAATGCTGCAGGATTTAATAGCTGCCGCGGTTAACGAGGGAGTACGCAAAGCTCAGGAGATGGCTTCTTCGGAAATGGCGAAGATTACCGGGGGATTGAATATTCCCGGTCTATAAGGTTTTTATTTTATGAAAGCATATGCACAACCGATTAAAAAGCTTGTTGCCGAATTGGGTAAGCTTCCCGGTATTGGCGAAAAAACGGCCGCGAGGTTGGCCAATTATATTTTGCGGTCTACGGAAGATGATGTAAAAAAATTGGCGGAAAGCATTGTTGAGGTAAAAAGAAAAATCAAGCTTTGCCGGATTTGCTTGAATCTGACGGAAGAAGATACCTGTTATATCTGCCGCGACACGGCGAGGGACAAAGAAATAATTTGTGTTGTGGAAGACCCGGATGCTCTGGCGGCGATTGAAGAATGCGGAGGATATCATGGGACTTATCATGTGCTGCACGGAGTTCTGGCGCCTCTGGATGGAATCGGGCCGGATAATCTGCGATTAGGCGAACTAATCCAGCGGATTAATGAAGGCAGTGTCAAGGAAATAATTCTGGCTACAAATACCAATGTTCAGGGCGAGTCCACGGCGTTGTTGCTTACCCGGATGTTCAAAGAAAAAAATATCAAGCTGACGCGTATTGCCACTGGTGTGCCGATGGGCGGAGACTTGAAATATATAGATAAGATGTCGATTTCGAAATCGTTGGAATTCCGTCGCGGCATGTAGGATGACGCTTTAAAACAGCCATATGCAGCGTTGCGCTTCGTCCTTCGGCGTTGCGACGTATAAGAAAATACGCTAAAGTAATAATATAAAAACTAGTAAGGTGTCACCGGAATACTTATTTGGAACTTTTTGCGGTGTCATCAAGCAAAGAATAACTTTGTTGGCAGCACCGCCCTGACGTTAAAATGTGTAAGGAAAATAGAAATTGTCGCCTACGAAGATCTGGAACCGGAAGTAATTAAGGGATCAGCAATTGTTGATTTGTCCTTCGTGCTCATCGACGATTCTAAGGACAATAACCTATTCCTCTATGAACAAGACAAGTGGTGTGTTCCTTCAATGTAAAAATTGGTTCTAAACCATCTCGATCTTATGAACGTCAGTCATTTATGCGCTATTCTGAGCATAATTAATTATACATTTTAACTATATAGCGATCCTTTTAAAAGCGAAAAAAAATGTATTGACTGAAAAATAAATTTATATTATGAATGCCAGTCATTTTTTCACATTAATAAGGAGATTAAAATAAATGATAGAAGTTAGATGGCATGGATGCGGCGGTAAGGGATATGAACGTCAGTCATTTATGCGCTATCCTGAGCATAATTAGTTATACATTTTAACTATATAGCGATCATTTTAAAAGCGAAAAAAATATGTTGACTGAAAAATACTTTTATATTATGAATGCCAGTCATTTTTTCACATTAATAAGGAGATTAAAATAAATGATAGAAGTTAGATGGCATGGACGCGGCGGTCAGGGAGCGGTGACGTCGGTGGAATTGTTGGCTGTATCGGCAATAGCCGCCGGAAAATACGCTCAGGGTTTTCCCAGTTTCGGTCCGGAAAGAAGAGGAGCACCTGTTGCCGCGTTTACCCGTATTGACGATAAAAAAATCAATGTCCGTTCGGGCATATATGAACCGGATGTGGTGCTGGTTCTGGATTCCAGCCTGATAGGCCTGGTTAACGTTACCGACGGTTTAAAACCAAACGGGAAATTGATTGTCAACACAACCAAAACGCCGGATGAAATCCGCAAAGATTTGAACTTCAAAGGCACCATAGCTACCGTGGACGGAACAGGCATCGCGCGCAAAGAAATGGGCGTACCTATCGCCAACACCACCATGATCGGTGCGTTGTTAAAAGTAACCGGAGTCATGGAGCTCGATGCCATGAAAGAATCGGTGGAGCACCGGTTCGGCAGAATCGCCCAAAAGAATCTCAACGCGATGAAACGGGCTTACGACGAAATTAAAATAAGTAATTAAGGGGTATTTATGGCATTGAAAACATGGAGAGAGCTTCCCATAGGTTGTGTGGTTTCCGAACCGGGCAGCGCCAGTGAATATCATACGGGAAGTTGGCGATCGCAACGACCGATCTGGAATAATGTGAAATGCATCAAGTGCGGCATCTGTTATGTGTATTGTCCGGAAGGTTGTGTGCAGCAGACCGAGGATGGTTTTTTCGTGGCAAATATGGATTATTGCAAGGGCTGCGGCATTTGCGCTCATGAATGCTGGCCCCGCGCGATAGCAATGATAGAGGAGGGATAACATGGGCAAACGCATAGGAATGGAAGTGGCAGTTGCCGTAGCGGAAGCCGTAGGTCTTTGCAATATAGACATGGCGGCCGTTTATCCCATTACACCTCAATCGCATATAGCAGAACATCTTTCCGATCTGGTTGCTGATGGCAAGATTGATGCGGAATTTGTGACTGTGGAATCGGAACATTCAGCCATGAGCGCGGTTATTGGTTCGTCAGGCGCGGGCGCCCGTTCTTACACCGCAACAAGCTCTCAGGGTTTAATGTATATGCACGAATTGCTGCCGATAGCTTCAGCGATGCGCCTGCCGATAACCATGGCTATAGCCAACCGGGCGGTTTCCGGCCCTCTGAATATTTTAAATGATCATTCCGATATCATGCCTCAGCGCGATTCCGGCTGGATTTCCATATTTGTGGAAAACGGACAGGAATCCATCGATATGTCGATCATCGCTTTCAAAATCGCCGAGCATAAAGATGTCATGCTGCCGGTAAATATTAATATAGATGGTTTTCAATTAACACACATGGTTGAGCCTTTTGAGATGCCTACGCAGGAAGAAGTGAATAAATTCCTGCCGCCTTTTGTGCCGCACGCCACGCTTCATCCGGCGAAACCGGTCACGATGGGCGCTTTTGCCATGTCCGATTATTTTACGGAAATTATGAAAGCCAAAGATGAAGCTCTGAAAAATTCCAAAAAAGTCATTCTGGAAGTCTGGGATGAATGGGCGAAATTGTTTGGACGTTCCTACAAACCGGTAGAAACTTACAAGGCAGATGATGCGGAAGTCCTGATGCTGACCATGGGTTCGATGGGCGAAACCGCGCAAATGGCAATTGACGAGCTTCGCGCCAAAGGCATTAAGGCCGGTCTTATAAAACTAAGACTTTGGCGTCCCTTCCCGTTTGAAGAGATCAAAGCCTCAATTAAAAATGCGAAGAAACTGATCGTGACCGACCGTGCCAATTCGTTTGGCGGTCCCGGCGGCCCTGTTTTTTCAGAAATCAAGTCGGCTCTTTACGCCGAAACTCAGCGTCCTCTTATTTACAATTATATATACGGACTGGGCGGACGCGACGTTCCTGTGGGCGATTTTACCGGAATGTTCGAGAAAGTTCTGGCGGATACGGCTAACAAGCAGGCAGACACCTATGAATTTTGGGGAGTGAGAGAATAATGAATATCGTAGAAAATTTTGATTTATTTGCTCCGCGGCTGATTAATAAAAAAGAGTTGTTATCTTCCGGTCATCGGGCCTGTTCCGGCTGCGCTGAAGTGCTGGCCGTAAGGCTTATGGCGAAAGCTCTTGGTGACAATACCGTCATCGCTTCCGCGACTGGTTGTATGGAAATCATTTCCAGTATGTTTCCTACGACCGCGTGGGAAGTTCCCTGGATTCACGTTGCCTTTGAAAACGCGGCGTCAGTTGCTTCCGGCATTGAAGCGGGCCTCAAAGCGCTGCGTAAGAAAGGCAAGATTGACGACCGCTATGTAAAGGTCGTCGGCATGGGTGGCGATGGCGCCACCATGGATATCGGGTTTCAGGCTCTTTCCGGCGCGATGGAGCGCGGCCACGATATGATTTACGTCTGCTTCGACAACGAAGCCTACATGAACACAGGAATTCAGCGCTCCAGCGGCACGCCGATGGGCGCTTCCACCACCACTGCCCCGGCAGGCAAAGTCAGTTCCGGCCAAAAGACATGGAAAAAGAATCTACCGGAAATAATGGTTGCTCACGCTATACCTTATGTAGCTACCGTTTGCCCCAGCTATCCGTTGGATTTTATTCGCAAGATGGAAAAAGCTAAAAACATTAAAGGACCTTCTTACATACATTGTTTTTCCGTGTGTCCAACCGGCTGGCGTTGTCCTTCGCAAATGGCGATATCCATGGGACGTCTGGCCATAGAGACGGGAGTGTTCCCTCTGTATGAAGTCGAAAACGGACATTATCGTCTTTCACCGGATATGCCGAAAAAACTAAAACCAATTAAAGATTACTTCAAGGGACAGGGACGCTTCCGACACCTGAGCGCCGAAGAAATTGACAAGATTCAGGAGAAAGCGATCACTGAATTTAACAAGCTGAAGGAAAAAGAGAAATTTCTCAAGATAGGCAATTGATCAGAGAGAGATTTGAAAGAATACCGAGGTGAAAAAAGAATGACGAAAGCCATTAGTGTTGCAACAAAAACAAGACAAATAGTGAAAAAACACGGAGGCGATAAAGGTGCGATGATTGCCGTGTTGCAGGATATTCAGGAAGTCTTCAACTACCTGCCGAAGGAAGCGTTAAAGACAGCGTCCAAAGCGATGAAAGTGCCTTTCAGCCGTGTGTATGAAGCGGCCACTTTTTATACCGCCTTTAGTTTGAAACAGCGTGGTAAAAATATAGTCAAGATATGTGTGGGGACCGCCTGTCATGTTCGCGGCGCTGCCGCCCTGCAGGACAAGTTCGAACGCACGTTGGGCATCAAACCTGGTGAAACAACAAAGGATAAGAACTTTACGCTGGAAACCGTCCGCTGCGTTGGCGCCTGCGCTCTGGGACCTGTTGTGGTTATTAATACAGATTACCACGGTCAGGTAACCATGAAAAAAATAGATAAAATCATCGATAAAATCAACGAAGAGGGGGCGCAGAAATGAAAGAAAATTCTGATATTCAAGCCCACCAGGTTATGGAAGAATTGAGATTAAATTACGGCCCCAATAAAAAGTTTGTGACTGTTTGCGCCGGAACCGGTTGCCGCGCTTACGGCAGCCTTAAGGTTAAAGAGGCGCTCGAAGCCGAAATAAAAAAGCAGAACATGAAAGTGGAAGTTCTCGCGACGGGTTGTTTAGGTTTTTGCGAAAAAGGACCTATGGTCGTTATCCATCCCGATAAATATTTTTATCAGTCGGTGAAGATAGAAGACGTGCCGGAAATAATTTCCAAAACCGTAGGCAAGGGAGAAGTTATCAGCAGGCTACTTTATCGCCATCGGGAAACGAAAAAAACACTGTTTAGAGAAGAAGATTTACCTTTTTACAAGAAACAGCTCCGAGTGGTGTTCGGCTCCA
>JQDQ01000070.1 GCA_000747625.2 Smithella sp. SCADC | reverse complement strand
CGCCGATCAAGGCCAGTTCCGAATGGCTGGTCAAATGTTCGTCGCCATCTTTGATGATAAATTCTACAGATCGCATTTTCACCTCCCAGGTGTTGTTGCTGGGGCGGTGAATACCATAAATGCCCTGTATTGTCAAGTATATATATTAATTAAAGTGGCTTTCGTGCCACTAATTCAGGTCTAATATAAAAATATATTCTTCAAAAGCATAAACACTGTAACGTCCTGCTTTATATGAGGAAGCCGGATATATCTTATCAATATTTTTCTTAAAAACCAATATCTTGGCAAATAAACCTTGACTATTATCCGCTATTGCCATAGTATAGCGTCAACTTCGGATATTTACAAATAAAGATGCGAAGGAAAGAGTTGAATTTAGACATTTTGAAGCACATAGGTTAGCCACCAGTACTTTAGAGTCTTGGGGGCTTTTTTAGTTCTATCATCGTGCTGATTCGACTTTTAAAAATTTATGAAAGGAGGATTAGCATTATGTCAGAAGGTAAAGTAAAGTGGTTCAACGAAAGCAAAGGTTTCGGCTTTATTGAAAATGAAGAGGGCGGCGATGTATTTGTACATTTCAGTTCGATTCAGGGCGACGGTTTCAAGACGTTAAATGAAGGCCAGCGCGTAAGTTTTGATGTTGCTCAGGGCAAAAAAGGCCAGGAAGCAACGAACGTCAGAGCGATCTAGTTTTCGTCGAAAACTAAAAACAATGAGCACTCCGTGTGTGAGAAATCACGCCGGGGTGCTTTTTTATGCTCAAAAATCTTTACTTGACGAATTTTAATGTACGTATATGAGGGCAAATCACCATAGCTGATTTTTCGATTATACTTAAGGACATTATCTGTGTTTGGTCTGTTCCCCAAAAAAGATTTCGATCAGACTTTGAGAATCAAACGCTTTCTCATGGCCTTCGGCGCGTATATAATATGGAGCGCTATTTGTTTCATCGGTTATTCGCTGGAATTGACAACTGTGCCGTTAAGGATTCTGGTGGCCGGCATCTCAGCAAGTTTTGTCTTAAATATCCTGCTGTATGTAATATTCAGAACCGGATTAAACAAAAGTTTTAAAGATCCAAGCCTGACCCTTCTCCAGATGGTGATAGCCACCTTCTGGATTATGGTGGTTGTGTATTACGCCTATGAGTGCCAGAAGCGGGGTTCTTCTTGTTTATATGGTTGTGCTTGTGTTCGGATTTTTCAGATTGAGAATCCGGCAGTTTCTTTTTCTGTCGGCTTTTGCTTTTGTTAATTATTCCGCCATGGTTTGCCGTGATTGGCGGATACATTTACAACCTCAGAACCAGTGTTTCCGATGCCCTTACCACCATCGAGAGGCTGACGAACAACATCAAGGATGTAATTTTTGTTTTGGATATGAATCTGAATTATACTTATGTCAGCCCTTCCGTAAAAGTCCTGAGGGGGTACGAACCGGAAGAAGTGATGAAACAGACACTGTATGATTCTTTTGCACTTTCATCCCGGGATACGGCTATCAGGGCCTTGTACGGGATTATGGCATTGGAAAAATCAGGGAAAGATTTGATAGACCGGACGCTTCAACTGGAAGTCGAGCGCAAAGACGGAACTACCATATGGACGGAAACAAAATTTTCCTTTGTCGGAGATAAAAATAAGAAAACGGTTGGTATTCTGGGCGTAAGCCGGGATATTACCGAGCGCAAACACGCCGAAGAGCGGATTCAATATCTGGCCACACACGACGTTCTGACAGGACTACCCAACCGCATGATGTTCAGCCAATTGTTGAATCAGGCAATCGAGTCCTCAAGGCGTCACGAACGGCAATTTGCTATCTTATTCATCGATCTGGACCGATTCAAAATTATCAATGATACCATGGGGCACGATGCCGGCGACGAACTGTTAACAGAAATGGCCAAGCGTTTCAGACAATCGCTGCGGGCAGTGGATGTTGTAGGTCGTCCAAAAGAACGAAATGATGTTGTCGGTCGTCTGGGAGGAGATGAATTTATTATACTGATTGAGGAAATCAGTGAGTTAAGTCAGGTTGCAGTCGTAGCCCAAAGAGTACTTGGCACCGCCATGAAACCGATGATTATTCTGGGTGAAGAATGCCGCGTAACAGCCAGCATCGGCATCAGCGTATACCCCAGGGATGGAGAGGATGAACAAACCCTGATGAAGAAAGCGGACATGGCTATGTACTTTGCCAAAGAAGAAGGTAAAAATAACTTCCAGTTTTATTCTCAAAATACTCAGTCGCAGGCATTTGAACGCCTTTCTATTGAGACAAACCTGCGTAAGGCGCTGGAGCGAAATGAGCTGTATTTAGAATATCAGGCCAAACTGGATTTTAAGACCGGCGTGATCACAGGTGTGGAAGCCCTGCTGCGCTGGAAGAACCCTCTCCTTGGTTTAGTAACCCCCACGCAATTTATTCCGGTGGCAGAAGAAACAGGAATGATCGTGCCCATTGGCAGATGGGTAATGAAGACCGTCTGCACCCAAAATGTTGCCTGGCAAAGCCAGTGCCTGCCACCTGTTCGTGTAGCAGTAAATTTATCGCTTCGTCAACTCATGGACGATAAACTATTAGAAGATATTAAAGCCGCGTTGGATGATTCCGGCATGGCGCCGAATCTTTTGGAATTGGAAATCACGGAAAGCATGGTAATGTACAAGCCTGAACGCCTTATTGAGGTGCTGACCAAAATAAAGAATATGGGCGTGCGGCTTGCCCTTGATGATTTCGGCACAGGCTATTCTTCTCTCGCTCAAATCAAACAATTCCCTATCGACACACTCAAGGTGGACAGGTCGTTCATTCGCAACCTTTCGCAAAATTCTGAACATAAAGCGATTATTGAAGCCATCATTGCCATGGGCAAGACTCTAAGTCTTAATGTTGTCGCCGAAGGTGTGGAAACGATGGCACAGGATGAATTCCTGCGGGAACACGTTTGTGACGAGATGCAGGGTTTTTATTTCAGCAAGCCTGTTGCGCCCGATCAGTTTACCGATCTGTTGCGTAAGAACAATACACCTTCATAAAAAGCAGTTCCGCTCCCTGTAATTACCTGCAAATATGTCATCCCGGTGCAGGAGACTGTGCCGCAATTGCAAATATTGATTGTGCGTAATGAGTAATGTCCCCGCTGGCGGGGGCAGGGGGTGGAAGGTTTTTGAAACATACGTAATATTGATAAGCTACACATTGAATTTTGTCCACCTCCGTCACTGCGTGACACCTCCGCCAACGGAGGACATTAAATGGCTATATTTATTATTGAGACACAGTCTCGCAGGCCGGGATCAAGTTTTTCTTTCATTGTAGATTTCAGACGGGAATTGTGGTATAAAATAAACATACAACGTCACGTATTATTCTTAATAATTCGAAAATATTTTTATAAACGAGGAAACACAATGAAACAAATAATTTTTACATTGTGCGTATTCTTTGCCCTGATAACTGTAGCTGATTCGGCGGAGCTTTATAATTGTGCAGGCCCAGATGGGAACGTTTTTTTTACAGATAATCCTCCGCAAGATGCAAAATGCAAAAATACGTCAGGAGACGATGTAAATACAAGCCAGCAGCAGCAAACTGAAGATGAAGATAAACAAACCGGACAGGATGACGAAAATAAAAGTCAAACAGGAAAGATTAAAAAATTAATAAAGATACCTCGTCCGAGTTATTAGGGATTGATATGCGCGGCGGCATTGTAGAGGTCTCTTATCTTTTCCGCCTGCAGGGGATTGTCAAAAAGAGAGTATTGAATACTGGCGTCCGGCTCCAGATCAAGAAGAACAACTCCGGTGGCGCGATAAATATCTTTTGGTGAATAGCAGGAATCAAAAAGATCATGAATGACGCCCGAAAATTCCAGCGGGAAAGCGCAGGGGCGTGAAAGCGTTGCCTCACTGCCGGATGTGCCGAAATCATTTTTCTTAAGAAAGACAACAATTTTATTTGGTGCCAGGGAATAACGTCTGGCCTTGATGCAGGCCGATTCCATATTGCGCATAAGATGGGCGAACAGATACTCGCCATTGGAAGTCGGCGGCGCGAAAGTTTTTGTTTTGCTGATTGAGGCGTAAGAACTTTTTTCTTCCGTAACAACAGGATAAACCGATTCTCCGCGCAGCTCCTGCCAGATTTCCACACCGGGCTTGGTAAATTTTTCTCTCACTTTTTTCTCCGGCAATTGCGCAAACTCCAGAGCGTAGCGAATGCCCATCTTGGCCAGATAGTTGGTTGTGGCAAGGCCTACGCCCCAGATTTTCTCCACTGGAAGATCGCAGAGATACGCGGCAATTTCCCTTCCTTTGATTATAGTCACACCTGATGGCTTGTGGTGCTTGGAAGCGACTTTGGCCAGCACTTTGGTGATACTCAATCCCACCGAAACAGTTATGCCCAATTCTCTTTCAATTTCCTTTTTCATTTTGAAGATAATTTCTTCATAGGATGAACGCGGGGCGCGGCGCATGCCGGTGATATCGGCAAAAGCTTCATCAATGGAATATTCTTCCACATCGGGTGTAAAGCGCCGCATGATGCTGAACATTCGCCGTGAAAATAAACTGTAGGTTTCGTAATCCGATGGAAGAACAATTAATCCCGGACAAATCTTTCTCGCTTCATGCAAAGGAACGCCACGCTTGATGCCTAATTTTTTAGCCGGATAGCTGGCGCAGGCGACAATGCCGCGCTCGCCGCCGGTAATCAGCGCTTTACCTCTAAGTTCGGGATGAATTGCTTCTTCGCAGGAAGTGAAAAAAGCATCGCCGTCGATGTGAACAATCGCGCGCGGCCAGGAAGAAAGAGAGAATAATTGTTGGTACATAAGATATTCTAAAAGTTTAAATTGAAAAATTCTGGAAACTTTCAATTACAAATGGTCTTTGACGGTATTAGCCATTAACGAAAAGCTCACCCGGAGCGCAAGCGGTCGGCTGTATTGCCCTTGTTACCCATTAATTTGCTGGTTCATCAGGCAACTGAGCACCATGCCATACCGCAACTACCCATACATTGTTATCCTTAACCTTATAGAAAAAACGATAAGGCTTTACAACAACGACTTCACGAAAAGGAAGTTCTGGAAACTCTGGCAGCGGCCTTCCCGACTCAGGAAACTTTTTGAGCCGAGAGAGGGATTTCTCTGCTTTTTGGCGAAAAGATAATGCAGCAGAGGGCTTGTCTCTGTGTATATACGCAATCGCTTCAAGAAATTGGCGGCGGCCTGTGGGCGTGAATAATATTCTCAAAGTTTTGCAGCCCCAAGATAAAGGTCGGCTTCTCTTAACACATCGTCGAGTTCATAACCAGTCCCTGCCTCTATTTCTTTCTCGCCTCTGGCGAGCAAGTGTAAAATATCCATTTCATGTTGTGCGTTTTTATAGACTTCCATGCTGACCATCACCGCAGCCGCTCTTCCACGCTGTGTAATAAAAACCGGTTCTCTTGAAGATGAAACACCCTTCACTACATCGCTGGCATTTTGCCTAAGATCGGAAATGGGTATAATTTTTGGTGCAGTTGGCATTGGTTGTACCTCCTATTGTATGGTTAACTGTACCACCAATAGACGCTTTTGTCAAGATTAATGGCAATATTATTCCTGTCTTTTACGGGTAACTAAAAAATCAGCGGGAGGCGGGCGTAGCCTGCCGATAAGCTGTATTGATTTTGTTACGCAATAATTTCATTCAGGCCTTCGATGACCTGATTCAACTCTTCCAGAGATGCTTTACCAATGATTTTCCCTATTCTTTCTATTGACAGGGTTCGGATTTGACTAATTTTAAGCCATGATTTCTTGGGTAACTTTGGAGACTTCAGTTCAAGGGTTAAGGGGAACCCGGCTTTTTGTGGTTGGCTTGTGATAGCCACAGCTATAACTGTACCTGAGTGTTCATTAAAAATGTCGTGGCTCAGAATGAGCACAGGGCGCAAGCCTGCTTGTTCATGACCTCGTACTGGATTCAAATCCGCCCAACGAATTTCACCTCTCAATATTCTGGCCATTGACTCACATCCTCAGCTAATCCTTCTTCCGCCATAGCTTTTTCAACTTTTGGATCGAGTTTTGCGCATTCAACAGATAGCCGGCTGCGTTTCATTCTGGCAAGTTTTTCGCGCACAGCATCACGGATTGCCTGACTGCGATTTTGAAAATAATTCTCCTCGACCAGTCTATCCAATTCACCGATAAATTCGGCGTCCATTGTAATTGCTATTTTTTCTTTTCCCATAATCAATCTCCTTCAGTGGTATTCCATTATATCATACCAATGAAAAGAGAAGCAAATATAATTTTGTATTCTTTTAGCGTAACGTTGCTAATCAGCCGCGCGGTTTTTTGCGTCGGCTGCATTAGCCTGGGTACGCCCGGCATGGGCGTGAACTTATGGGGTGTAAGTCCCCTATACGTAAATCCTGTTAATGTTAAAA
>JQDQ01000069.1 GCA_000747625.2 Smithella sp. SCADC | reverse complement strand
ACTGTTCCATGAGTTGTCGGCGTTTGGGCCCCAGATAGTCCCAGGGGTCTAATAAGTAGCCTTGTTTGTGGTCTTTGGCGTAAATCATGTGATCTCCGTCTAAATATTTGTATTTACAGGAGATATATGCCATATTTCAAATAATCTGTCAAGAAAAAAATTGCTGTTTATTGAATTATTTTAATGTGTTAAATGACTTTTGACTTTTTACAGGGTCATCAATTATAATTTGCAGGGAAATTATTTTTCCGGAATGACTAAAACTGGCAATGAAGCAGCATCTATAATGTTAACATCTGTGCTGTCAAATACAGATGAATATATTTTGCCGCGGTGTTTATGTCCAACTATAATCAAATCAATATTATTATTTTGCGCGTATTTAACAATTTCTTCCGCTGTTTTTCCTTTAGAGACGGCATAAATAATTTCCAGATTTTCCAACATAGATTCAGGAATAACTTCCTTAACTCTCAAAGCAACGGCATCTTCGCGATCAGCCGGATGACGATAGCCGGCCTCAATGTCATTGACATATAATATATGTATCGGACAATTTAAAAATTCCGCAAATTCCAGAGCTTTTCCCAATGAAGAAATATTTTTTGAATCCAGATCAATCGGATATAAAATATTTTTAAAATTAAACATGTTTCTCCCCTAGAACTTACGCAAATCTATTATAGTAAAAAATATATGTCAACTTTTATGAACAGACGTTTAGTTAATAAGTTGATCTTTTTTATTTTTTAGCACATTGTTGATTTCACTGATCAGTCGTATAATTTCACTTTGATTTCGAAGATAGAATAGCGCATCGCTGAAAACATTTATCCCAATGCGTACAGTAAAGATGTTTGCATCGTTCAGACGAAATATATCTTCATCCGTTTCATCATCTCCTACAAAAAAACCTTTCTGACATCCCGATTTCTCCATCAAAATTCTAAAGGCAATGCCTTTGTCCGGTGCACTTACCGGAATAAGATTTTCAATAAATTTACCGCCAATTCGTCGCGGTTGAGGATCCAGCTTATCAATTGCCTGAAGAATCATTTTATGGGCATATTTAATATTACAGACGTGACGATAATGAATCGACAAAGTCGAACCTTTGTTTTCTATCATAATGCCACGGCGATTTTCGAGGGGGAGAAGATTGTCTAATTGAGATTGCCATTGATTTGTGATGCCGAAAAATTCATTTTCTTGATCTTTCCAGCCGGGAAGGCCTTCAGCGCCATGGTTTCCGATCAAGTAGTGCGGAGATATTCCGAGATGATGCAATGCATCTGAGCGGGAACGTCCTGTAATAACTGCAACGACTGCTTGTTTGTTGAGAATTGCAAATTCCTGCCGAATAGGATCGGGAATTCCAATAACGCTAGGTTTGGATGCGATGGGGGCCAAGGTGCCGTCAAGATCAAAAGCAAACAAAGTAGTCTTGTCGATAAAATTTCTCATTTTAGAAAAAGCGGTATTTTTAAAAAGATATGACAACCGTTCTTTCATGCTCATGTTTCCATTCCAATTCTGGCTGCCAGTTTTTCTCTCTGACGTATTTTTGAAGCGTCAATTAGCATTCTTCCAGCCCATCTGTATACATTAAAATCACGAACCATTGATCGCATGCTGCGCATTCGTTCCCGCTGTTCAAATTCCGGCATTGTAAGAGCCTGATAGAGTGCGTCGGCTGTCTGTTCAATATGATAAGGATTAACTATCAGGGCTTCATACAATTCATGTGCCGCGCCGGTAAACTGACTGAGCACCAGGACGCCTCTTTCGTCGTCTCGGGAAGCAATAAATTCCTTGGCAACCAGGTTCATCCCATCGTGTAGGCTTGTGACCATACAGACATCGGCAGCACGGTAGTAACGGTTGACTTCTTCCGGTTCATGATGCTCTACCCTTAAATAAACAGGCTGATAAGCGCCGTTGGCGAAACGCTGGTTGATATGTGTTGCCAATGCCCGGACGCGTGCTTCGAACGCCTGATATTCTTCCAATACGGAACGCGAGGGAGCGGCAATCTGCACAAAAGAAAACCTCCCGACCATTTCAGGATGGTTTTCCAAAAGACTCTCCACCGCTCTTAATCGTTCGAGAATCCCTTTTGTATAATCCAGTCGATCAACGCCAATTCCTATTAAACAATCGTTATCGATCTTCAATAATTTTCGGATTTCAGCGCGGCACTGGGCTACTGAGGGTTGATTATCCTGCCAGGGCGGCGGCCACTGAATGGAAATCGGATAAGCTTCCACTAGCGTCAAATTGCCGCCGTGAGATATGGTGGCAGATGCATGATCTACACGCGTTTCCAGGTACCGATCCACAGTTTCCATAAAATTTTTACAATGAAAAGGAGTATGAAATCCCAGTATAGTACTTCCCAGCATTCCCTGAAGCAGTTCTTCCCGCCAGGGACAGATGCCGAATGCTTCCGGATTGGGCCAGGGAATGTGCCAGAAGGTGATAATAGTTGACTTGGGCAGGGCCTTGCGCAGCATTCCCGGCAGTAAAGCGAAATGGTAATCCTGAACAAGGACGACGGGATCATCTCTGTCTGCTTCTTTGACAACAGCATCCGCAAAGCGTTGATTTATTGTTACGTAATGTTGCCAATCGCTGGTTCGAAAAATCGGACGAACATGGGCGATATGGCAAAGAGGCCATAATCCCTCATTGGCAAATCCATAATAATAACCTTTTTCCTCTTCTCTTGACAGCCAGATGCGCCGAAGTGTGTATTGGGGATGCTCCGGTGGTATGCTGACATGATCTTTTTTGTCCACAACCTCACGATCGGCAGTGCCACCACCGTGTGCTATCCATGTTCCTGAACAAGCTTTCATAACAGGTTCAACCGCTGTTACAAGACCGCTGGCCGGGCGCTGAATTTCAATACCTTCCTTTCCTTTCATATGAATGTACGGTTCGCGGTTGGAAACGACAAGAATCTGTTCTCCCGTTAACTGTTTATATAGAAGTTCCCTTAATTTATCCGGATTCCAGGAAATAGTAACATCGTCGGCAAGGCGCCTTTCTGCATCAATTGTACGCAAAAGGGTGCGCAGATCACCCATGAGGGGCTGCAATTCAGAATTTGGCCCTTCTGCAAAAGGCTGGACCATGCTTTCTCCACGTAAAAGAGCACGTACTCCGGACATCCAGCCCCGCCAACTAAGATGAGCAACAAGCACTGTAATGAAAGATATAACAAGGAAGAGTATAACAAATAAAAGTACTATATACTTGCGTGTATCGGCACTACGGCTTTCTATAAAACTCATATCATGGATAAGAAATAAATATCCCGACGGCACTCCGGCAATAAGAACCGGTTTAACAGCGACATGAACCAGTCCGCTGGGCAGTTTGAGAATGGAAGGTTTCTCCGGTGCCGGTGAATCAGGAGAGGGGCAGGTAACATCGTCAGGGAATTTGGATGTACTGTAAAGCAATTTGCCCTGAGCATCACAAAACCCCATAGCAAAAAGCCTTTCATCCTGTATTGCCCGTCTCATCAAAGAATTAATTCTGGCTGTGTTCCCTTGTTCCAAAAACTCCCCGAGAGGTTCCTGTATAGTGTTGGCAATAAGCTGTGAACGCATATCAAGATCGCGAATAAACCAATGCAGTGTCAGTTTATCCACCAACGGCAACAATGCGTAAGCCAGTATCGTCATTGCTATTACCAACGGGATAATAAAACGCATCGTTAGTCTCAAAGATCGAAAAGAGCCGGGTTTTTTTTCTGACTGAGGACTCATTAGTATTTCCTCCTGTTAAAAGGCACTGTCCCAACGTTTGCTTAGGCGTATAGCGGAATTAATCAGGCCTACCATGCTGTAAGTTTGAACGAAATTCCCCCATGGTTCGCCTGTGCGCGGATCAATATGTTCAGCAAGAAGTCCGTGCCGGCTACGCCGTGTCAGAATATTTTCAAATAACTCGCGGGCTTCATCACCGCGGTTCAGAGCAACCAGGGCATAAATGTACCAGAAAGTGCAGACCACAAAAGCGTTTTCCGGTATGCCGAAATCATCTGTCTCTACATAACGGTAAATATAATTGTCGTGTTTGAGCTCCCGTTCAATGGCCGTCACCGTTTTGGCGAAGCGCGGATCATCCGCTGAGAGAAATCCTATGTCATGGATAAGAAGCAGGCTGGCATCGAGTAAATCTCCTTCAAATGTGGCGGCAAAAGTCTGTTTTTTTTCATTCCATGCTCGCTTGCATATTGTGGCATGAATTTCATCCGCCTTTTTCCGCCAGTAAACGGCACGTTCCATTAGGCTGAGGTGTACGGCGATTTTGGCCAGACGGTCACATGCCGCCCAGCACATAATACTGGAAAAGGTATTAATGCGAAGATTCTTTCTCGTTTCCCATGGCCCCGAATCGGGATGATCATGAACGATAAAGGCTATTTCACCCAGACCTTCCAACCGTGTAAAGAGAGCATTAACGCCTCTGTGTGCAAGTCGCTTATCAAAGAACACGTGAGCCACCGCCAGTATTGCTGAACCGTAAACATCGTGCTGAACTTGTTCGCAGGCTTGATTGCCAACCCTGACAGGTCCCATGCCTCTGTATCCGGGAAGACTTATCAGTTCCCTCTCGTCCAATTGAGCCCTGCCATCTATGCCATAGACGGGTTGAATACGGCCACTTGGCGATCCAGCCACGATATTGATAAGATAACTTAAATAACGTTCCATCGTGTTTGTTGTGCTGAGGCGATTTAATGCGTTGACAACAAAATAGGAATCACGAAGCCAGCAGTACCGGTAATCCCAGTTGCGACCCGAACCCGGTGCTTCGGGAATGGAAGTGGTCATGGCCGCTATAATGGCGCCTGTATCCTCAAATGTGTTTAGCTTTAAAGTAATTGCCGCACGAATAACCTCTTCCTGCCATTCATATGGAATAGACAGGTCTCTTACCCAGTCGTGCCAGTGGGCAATAGTTTCTTCCAGAAAACGACGGGATAATTCACCAATGGCATCTGGAATAGTTTCGTCCGGTCCGAAAATAAGAGTTGCCGTATCTTCGAGAAAGAAAGGAGTTTCTTCCAGTATCGCAGTTACGGAAACATCTGTCGTCAGACGCAAAATCCATGAAGGTGCCACGTAACGTATATGATGACTGCCATGAGTTATGAAGCAGCTATTACTGCCATATTCGTATGTAGGACGAATCCGTATACATATGCGTGGTGTTCCTTGAATTCGACGGATCCGCCGAATAACCATAATGGGCATGAACATACGTCCATACTGATGAAATCGTGGTGCAAAATCAGTAACTTCTATTACCGCACCATGTTTGTCCGTAAGGCGTGTGACCAGAACAGCTGTATTGGCCAGATAGAACTGTTTACTTTCAACCATATCCAGCAGTTCAATAGCGCAGTATCCGGAACCTTCTCTGTCCGGATGTTCATTAAGAAGAGAACAGAACACCGGATCGCCGTCAAAACGGGGTAAACAAAACCATACAAATTCAGCATATTCATCTATCAAGGCGCCTATATGACAGTTGCCGATTAACCCTAGTTCCAGAGAGTTTTTCATAACATAATCCTCATATTGTTGATGTTTCTACTACTTCAATCATAAATCCAACTCGCTCCAAATGAGAGCTGCCGCTCCTAATATGGCACTTTTACCTGGTGCCATTCCGGACAGCCTCAGTTTTACAGAGCCTTTATATGCATGGAATAGGAAATCTTCCATGTATTGCTGTGCCGGTTTTAATAAAATGTCACCCGCCATGGACAATCCACCTGAAAGAAAAATTACTTCAGGACCAGTAAGAGCAACAGCGTCGGCCAACTTCATTCCTAAAATCTTTGCGGTTTGATCAAAAGCTTCCAAAGCAATTGCATCTCCTTTTTGGGCAAGATCAAAGATCATCTTTGACGTTATTTTTTGAAAGTCCATTGTTCTTAATAGACTCGGATCACATCGTTCAGTGATGATTAATAAAGCAGTTCTCACAAGGCCAGTAGCTGAAGCGTATGTCTCCAGGCATCCCTTTTTACCGCATCTGCACTGTCGTCCCGCTGGATCGACCACCGTATGTCCAAGTTCTCTTGCGAAGCCTCTATTCCCATAGAGCAAACGGCCATCAACCACTATACCGCTACCTAAACCAGTACCCAGGGTAATAACCATAAAGTTTTGCATCCCGCGGGCGTTGCCGAAAAGCATCTCTCCGATAGCAGCGGCATTCGCATCGTTGGTGATGGAAACAGGTATATTATAATACTTCCGAATCAATCCGGCAAAATCGACAATTTCTCCCCAGTTTAGATGAACAGCTTTTTCAATAGTTCCCCGATAATAATTGACATTAGGGGCGCCAATTCCAATTCCGCACAAATGATGTGGCGGCAAGCCGGTTCTGACCTCTTCAATCCGGTGATGAAGCCGGAACACAAAGTCTTCCGCCGCATCATTGGAATTTGTTTCCATAGACGTTTCAGCGATTATAGTTCCTGCGCGATCGACAAATCCAAAGGATGTATTTGTTCCACCAATATCGATACCTAAAACGATATTCATGTTGGACATGCAGTTCTCCTTGGATTTCTAACTTCCCAAACAAATGTTCATATTTAAAGAGGCTATAACTATATTCAATAAGAAGTTTATACTCATTTGTTAGATTACTCAATCTATGGAAACATGATGTCTGTTAAAAAATTAGGTATCCCGATTATTTGAAGCGATTCCAAAATTACTGATTGGTAACTTATTAGAGTCTTAGTTTTTACGTTTATCAGACTTTTTATTATCCGTATCATTCGGTACATTAACTTCAGTTGAGCGGATAAGTTTGGGCGGTGTTTTTTGGGCACCGAATATTTTAACCAGAAGCTTCATAGATCTGTCAATTTCTATAAGATTGTTTCCTGAAATTTCCTCTAACCCCGCAACAAGTAAACCCTGCGCAACTTCCGGGGCCGATTTTACCAGATTATTCCCTTTGCTTGTCAATTCAATCCAAACAACACGGCGATCATCTTTAGACCGGCGTCTTTTAACCAAATCCTGTTTTTCTAAACGATCAATAATGCCGATAACGGTAGCAGGATGCAGATATAACTTATTGGCCAGATCTGAAACATTAACCGGTGAATTTTCATTAATTGTTTTTATTGCCCAGAGTTGAGGACTGGTCAAGCCGGTTTCTCTTTCAACTTTTTTGGATTGCTCATTCAAAATTTGGAATACCCGTCTAAGATTGTCGATAATGTTTGATATAATAGGGCTTTTTTTGCTCATGGCACATCCTTTAAAAAAGTTCTTGCAATTTTGTGATAGCCGATATAGTTTGTATACAAATCAATTGTGTAGAAATCATTATCCGTAGCTTTATCAGGTGATTAGCATAACAAATAATAAAAGTAAAGAATAATATTACCAAGGATTAAATTAATGAGATTATTTAAAAAGAATGTTCTGATCATAATTATTATTTCCTGCGCACTATTCAATAGTTCTTTGGCTCACGGACAAGAACTTATCCCTTTTCTAAAAGGAAAGTGGGTAGGAAAAGCATTGTATCAGGCAACTTCTACGGGCTTTACATCACAAAAGGATTCCATAAGTCTCAATATTTTAGAACAGTCGTATTTAGAGTTTAAGGGCGATGCGGAAGGCATCAGTAATGGGAAAAAAACATCATGGGAGTTTGTCGGGTATTTAGGCAGCAGAGGCAGAAATATTTGTTTCATCAATCAGGCTAATAAGAAAATTCTTGTAGGCTATGTAATTCATACAAGAAATTACAGTTCAATAAAACTTTATAGATGGGACGAGGGAAACAATAGAGTAATTGTTTATTTACTACAAAAAATCAAGTCCACTGACAATTTTAAAAAGCAATAAACAGACAGTTTTAATTTAAAGCAGAGATACTCATTGTCTCTGCGAATAATAAATTTAGAAAATTATGGGGAGGCAAGTTATAAAAATGAGAAATTTGGTTATTTTTTTGTGTCTGATTGTTCTTGTCCTGATTTACACGGGATGTGCAGAAAAACAAATAACAAAGAGTGAAGGAACTATCTATACACAAAATGAATCGACAGCCAAACAAAATGTGCAATCCGGCACAGTCGGAAAATCAGTAAAACAAAATGAGCAGCCCAGTGTAGGGAGGAAATCGGCAAAACAAAACAATAGCAAAGAACAAACGGCTAGAACAGCGGTACAGACCACATCTGATATTAAAGATATTCATTTTGATTTTGATCGCTATAGCATCCGCCCGGAAGACAGAAAAATTCTTTCCGGACACGCCGATTATCTTTTGAAAAACAAGAAGATCAAGGTTATCATTGAAGGACATTGCGACGAGAGAGGCACTGCTGAATATAATTTAGCGCTGGGCAGTAGCCGGGCACAAGAAGCAAAGAAATTTCTGGTTAATTCCGGTGTAAACTCAAAAAGGATAGAAACAATCAGTTATGGCATGGAGCGTCCTCTTGATCCTGCTCATAATGAAGAAGCATGGGCAAAAAACAGGAGAGATAATTTTGTTATTAATAACTAACATGTGGAAATATTTATTAGTCAGTTATCGGGAAAATTAATGCACATTTATTATTTACTGGAAGAAGCTTAACCTCCTTTTCCAGAGACTCCGGGAGGCTATGAATTAATAGCGGATTTATAGCTCCGGAGTCTAATAAAAATTTTATATCAATTATATCCATTGCAGGGGATGCATTCTATTCCATTACCAATATGGTAATTCTATAATAATTATTAATAATTATTAGGAGATTTTGTATGAGAAAGAAATTTTATCTTATTGCCGGATTTGTCCTGATAGTTTCTTTTCTAATAAGCACAAATGATTACGCCGCTGAAAGCAAAATTGGTTTTATCAACTTACCGGAAATAATGAAAAACACGAATGCAGGTAAAAAAGCAGCGAAAGAATTCAAACAATTGTATGATAAAAAACGAGAAGCAATTGTTGCTACAGAAAAAGATCTGAAGAATCTTAAGGAAGAATTGGATAAACAGGGTCCTATTATGACGGAAAATGCCCGCCGGGAAAAGGGAACTAGTTATCAAAGAAAATTACGCGATTATCAATTATTGGTTGAGGATACAAATAAAGAACTGAAAGTACGGGATCAAGAAGCCTCCAGCAAACTGATTCCCCAAATTACCAAGGTCGTGCGCAAAGTAGCTGAAAAAGAAAAATATACTTTAGTAATCGACATTGCCCGTATGCCGGTGCCCTATTATGCAAAAGAAAGGGATTTTAGCAATAAAGTAATAGAAGAGTTCAATAAGCTTCCGGGCGTTGGGCAATAGGTTTTTATATGAAAGTTGTGGGTTAATTGCGGCAAACAGTGTTTTCCCTCATGCCGATGTCCCCGGAAAGAAAAACAATCATTGAACCAATTATTCAAAAGTATAATTAATGGTTTCTTCTCTGCCTTTTCTTTTAATATTTAAAGCTATCCTGCTGCCGTACCTCATTAGATCTGCCGCCTGCATCAGACTAGCAGCGTTTATCTTTTTGTCGTTGATATCGATTAATATATCACCGTTTTGCAATCCCATCTTCTCGTAGAGACTATTCGGGACAATATTGGAAACAATCAATCCCTCCTGCACGCCTTTGTGTATAAATGGACGTACAACGGCCCCTTTCATTAGGGCGTTCAGATTACCTAAATTATTGTTTACTGTTTTTCTATCCAGGGTTAAATTTCTAAAACGTGCATTGGAAAGCGGCTGGTCTTCAGCGGTAGCTTTCACCTTTAAGGTTATTTCCCGGTCACCGTATCTTAATATCGCCGTATTGCGGGTTATTTTAATCAGCTTGCTCGAACCGATCATATCTCCCAGCCGGTAGAATCTCTGTTTTTTGCTGTCGCGTTTTTCGATAAAAATATAACCAAATGAAGAATTACAAGCCACCGTTCCTTTCAAATCAAAGTCTGTGAATCTTTCTTCAGACGCAGGAAACCCTCCATCCAATTCATTATCTTTAACAGCTTTCAAAGTGGAACGAAAGAGATTACGCTCTGTGATGATCTCATAATCTTCGATGGAACGGGAATCTGTAACAAAAGGCGAAGAAACATGAGCCTTGACGACGGCAGTTTGTTTTGTCAGGAGAAAACTGATAATTTTGTAGAAAAGATTGATTGTCTCATATGACAATAGTGTTATAGTCAGCAATCAATGTCATTGACTTAACGAATCGATTTATAACAGGGGAAGAAGCCCCTTTTCTGGACACTGTGTTTCCTTGGATATTTTCTGCCCGGTCTGATGGGTTCGATGGTCGCGATGAACAGGCAGTGCAATTTGCTTAGGAGTTCCATGATATTG
>JQDQ01000068.1 GCA_000747625.2 Smithella sp. SCADC | reverse complement strand
CTTCGCTGTCCGCGCCCGAAAGCCTGACACTTGATGCGGCGCGCATTCTGGATATGAATACCGCCGGAGCGTCGGTCGTGACCATCACCGCGCCGGTGGTCAATATTCAAAATTCACTGTTAGCGGCGTCTTCAACGTCCGTCCCGTCTGCGAAGACAGACAAAGGAACGTTCAGCGTGAACGCCTCCGGCGGCATCAATATCGGTTCCGGCCAGGGAGATATTGTGTTCGGCGGTTTTGCGTCAATTGATCTTTCCGCGGTAAACGATGCGGTCTTTAAAGGCAAAGGCTCATTAACGACGTCGGACGCCGGCCTCAACATCTCGGCCGCCCGCGTGATCACGGCGGCGGGTTCAACAAGTGATGCGGATTATGTCGCGCCGTTTTTTATCGTCAACGCCGGAACGGGCAATATTGTCATGAACGCGTCCGATATGACGGCGTCTTCCGATACCGTCGCCGGCGGTCTGCTGGAGATGACGGGAAAAAGCATTTCGCTTGCCACCGTTTTGCAGTCCGGCGCCGGGACAATCAAACTGACGGCAACCGGAACGGGCACAAGCGACGGCATTACGCTCTTTGACGGCGGCAAGATTCTTGTCCGCGGCACGGATGATTCTCCGGGCGGCGAGGTGGCTTTATCCGCAGCCACAGGCGCTATCACGCTGGCATCCGGTTCGCTCATCGACGTATCCGCAGATTCCCAGGGCGACGCGGGCGGCATTACGCTTCTGGCCCCCACGGGCGGGGTGACAATTGCGGGCGATATTCAGGGACAGGCCGCAGGCGGCAGCGGCGGATCGTTCACCCTCGATACGAACGCGCTTGCCGATTTTGCGGCGCTCAACGACAAGATTGCGGACGGCGGCTTTACGGAATCGCTGGATCTGCGGGCCAGAACGGGCGACATCACCATTGGCGGCGGTCAGACGGTTACTGCGGAACAAATTCGAATCACGGCGGATGGAAACGACATCAATGTTTCAGGAACGATTGACGCATCGGGCGCCGAGGGCGGCATGGTGGAGCTTTACGCTAAAAACAATGTCAACGTGAACGCAGGCGGCGTCATTGACGCCCACGCAACGGGCGCGGGCGGACCCGGCGGCGATGTGCTTTTAAGCGCGGCAACCGGTTATGTCAATGTCTTAAGAGGAAGTACGATTACTGTTGCAGGCGGCGCGGGCGCATCAAACGGGACGCTTTACACAAGAGCCCTGCGGGACGGCTCTGATGTGAAGATTAACCTGGCGGACGACACCGTGCAGGGCGCGCGGGCGGTTTACGCCGAGGCGGTTAAAATCTATACAGGATCGTCTTTCAGTTCCACCTGGCTTACGGAAGCGAATACCTATTATACCAGCAACACAGCAGTGTCACGTTTGGAAGGCGCCGCACCGTCCGGCGCGGCGACATTCCACCTGTTGCCGGGAATCGAATGGCAAAGCACGGGCAATATTACCGTGGGATCAGCCATCGATTTTACCACGGCCGCAAACAGCCGCTATCAGAGCGCTCATGACATAAGCCTTGACAAGGCGGCTGAACCCGGCATCCTGACCATCCGCGCGCCGGGCCATTTAACCATCAATCAGAATATTGTGGATCATCCCACAGACTTAAGCAGCCTGACAGGCACCTCAAATGCCGGCAGGGATTCCTGGGGGATCAATCTGATCGCCGGCGCGGACCTGACCAGCGCCGATTACGGGGCAGTTGTGCGGGGCACAGGCAAGCTGACCATCGCCGCCGGCAAAACGGTTTATACCGAAAGCGCGCCCATCCGCTTTGCATCCGGATGGGATACGACGATCGGGACGCAATACCAGTCCATAAGCTCCAGTTACATGATCAACTCGACGATGACTTACAACCTGGGGTCTTACGACGGAGACATCCGGGGATATACAGGCGGGGATCTGATTCTCAACGGCGGCGCGATTCAGACGGCCACAGGCGATATCGGCCTCGATGTCACGGGAAATCTCCAGCTCATTAAACAAGGCAGCTCTCTCGGCGCCATTCGCACCACCGGCGAAACAACGGCCGTGTCGGTCGTTTACGGAGAAAGGAAGGATCCGATTGATGTATTAAGTCAGTACTGGACTTATGCAGGCGGCGGCGCCATTAATCTTTCCGTCGGCCGTAACGTGGGCATGCCTATCGGCGGCGAATATGCCAATGCCACGGACAGCAGCGCCTGGGACAGCTATACAAAAATGTATTATTCTGACATAAACCGCCGGGTTTGGACTTATTTCAGCAATTTTTCCGCCGATTATACCAAAGGTGTGGCGGGTATCGCCACGATGGGCGGCGGGGATGTCCGGGTAAGAACCGGCGGCAATTTTCTGACGCAGGCCGGCGCATTCGGGACGGGCGGTTGGGATTACTACGGCGCCACCACGGATGCCAACCGGTTTACGGGCGGCAATCTTTCCATCTACGCGGGCGGGAATATCCGTGGCCGGTTTTTGAATATGAACGGCTACGGTGAAATCGCCGCTCTGGGGAATTTCGGAAACGCCGGTTACAGGCAGCAAATCGAACTTTTCAACAGCAATATGAACGTGACCGCCGCAGGCGAAATCCAGATCGCCGCCATTGTCAATCCCGGCCTGATCGACAGATTGAATTACAACACGTCCAATCAGAAGGATAATGTTGTGACCTGCAATTATACGGAGGATACCGGCATCTTCCTGAAGGCGGGAACCGATGTAACTCTTAAAGGAACGTCTGTGTATACGGGCTTGGATTCAACGCAAGAGAGTTTTGCAAAGATTCTGCCGGCGACGCTGGATGTGGAAGCGGGCGGCAACATCATACTGGGATCATCCTTTGTACTGGCGCCTTCCTCAACCGGAAACTTGCGTCTGATTGCCGGCGGCGACCTCAGCGGGACGAATACCAGCAGGTATAAAATTAAAATGTCGGATGTCAATCCATCCTATTTTTATGGCTTCGACAACCAGAATGAAAGCGTTCATGAGAATCTCAACAACTATAATTATCACAACTATTACCTGGCCGCCGACAGCGCCACGCAAAGCGCAAGCGACCCCCTGCATTACAACGACAGTCAGACCATTGAAATATCGGCGGGCGGCGATATCAGTAATCTCAGTTTTATTTTTCCCGAACAGGCGTCGATTGCCGCGGGCGGCGATATCGTCAACATTACGTACCTGGGGCAAAACCTTCAGGCAAGCGATGTGTCGAGCATCACGGCGGGCGGCGATATTTCCATGGCTGCGGGTAGTTTTACTAAAGGGGCATCAATAACTGTTTCGTCGGATGAATATTACAAAGGCCTGATTCAGGCCGGCCCCGGCGCCTTTGTTGTTGCGGCTGAAGGGTCGATTAATCTGGGCAAGATGAAAGACGGTATCCAGTCTATTGCCAACCGGTTATATTCAAAGCTGGGAAATGAAGGAGCCGATCTGTTTGTTTTGTCAGGATATTCAACGGATTCCCTGAATAAGTCGCCGGACGAAGTCCGTGAATTTTTTGCAGCCGTGCAGGCGGCCGGCGACGAATACTCCCGCTTGTCGGCGGAGGGCAAACTCGACGAAGCGGCTGAACTTCTGGCGAAAACGCGGGAAGAAATGATTTATCCGTTTCTTTCTGAAACGGCAGACGAGGTTGCCGTGCCGCAGGACGATACCAGACCGGATCGTGGAAATATCGATATGATCGAATCGCAGATCGGAACGATTATCGGAAAATCCGATCTTTATGTTCTTGCCCGCGGAGATCTTAATATCGGTAAAACGGCGCTGCCCACCGCCGGGACGGTTCCCGCAAAAACCGGCATTACGACCAGCGCGGGCGGCTCGGTTAATATTTTTACACTGCGGGGAGATGTCAACGTGAACGAGTCCCGTGTGATGACTTTTTATTCCAGGGCCAATGCGGCTTCGCTGCTGAAAAACGTGAATCTGGGCAAAAAGTCGGAGGCGGTGCTCGATGCGCTCATGGAGGCCAAGAGCAAGCCGGATGAAGATGTTTTTGAGGATTTTCTGGCGGCCTCGGATTTCAGCGCCGAAACGAAGATCAGGCTTTTGCAGGTGAAAGACGCGATCATGCAAATGGCCGACATTTCCATCTGGGCCGACCAGAACGACATTAAGGCGGGACGGGGCTCAAGATCCGCAGTCAGCGCGACGTCGAAGATTACGCTGGACGACGGAACAAGCTTCATCGAACCGCCCGCCGTCGGCAGCGGCATCCGCGCCGCAACCGTCGGCTATGGATCGGCCGAAGCAGGCAATATTCATCTGTTTGCGCCCGAAGGCGTCATTGACGCGGGCGAGGCGGAAATTTCCGGCGGTAAAATCACGATGGCGGCACAGACGGTGGTCAATGTTCAGAATATCGTCAGCACGTCCGGAACGGTCGGCGTGTCCGGTACGACTGCGTCAACGGCCAGTTTGGGGTCGCTGTCCGGCGCCGGCAGCGTAGCGCAGAACAGCCAGTTGCTGAGCAGCGCTTCCGGTCTCGGCGCTGCCGGCGCCGCCAATGCAGCGCAAATGATTGATGATGTCATGACCCAATGGCTGGATGTAAAAGTTATCGACTTCATTATCAACGATAATGAAGCGCCAAATGATAATGGATAAGGAGGAGCATAAGGAAAACTGTGCGAAAAACTAAAAGAATTTATTTTTCAAAGAGCTGTTTATCGATAAAATTATGGGGGGCGATTGCCGGAGCGGCTATTCTTCTCGGCGTAATGGCCCCTCCTGAGGCGAGCGCGTGGTGGGACGGGAAATGGGAACAAAGAAAGATGATCCAGTTTGACACTTCGTCCAATGCCGCCAACATCAAGGAAAATCTGACCGATGTTCCGGCGCTGATTCGCCTCCATACAGGCAATTTCAGCTTTTCCGCCGTCAAGGACGACGGATCGGATATGAGGTTTGTGGGCGCCGACGATAAAACCCCGCTAAAGTATCATATTGAGAAGTTTGATCCCAAAGAAGAAATCGCGCTCATTTGGGTCAAGGTTCCCGGAATATCAGCAGGGTCAACTCAGGATTCGATATATATGTATTACGGCAATTCATCAGCGCCGGACGGCCAGGACTTGGGCGGCACGTACGATGTGAATCAGGTGGCCGTCTATCACTTGAATGAAAAAGAGGGCGCTCCGAAGGATGCAACGGCCTACGCCAATCACGCCGCTAAATTTTCAGGCAAGCTCAATCTTCCGTCCGTTATAGGAAACGGCGCCCGGTTCGGCGGGGCGGAAGAAAAAATGACGATTATGGAATCTCCCTCCCTGAATTTTAACAAGGGGTTTACCTTTTCCACTTGGTTGCGTCTCAATCAGCCAGCCAGCGATGCCCATATTTTATCCTGGGATGACGGGAAACAGTCGCTTGTGATCGGCGTTAAAGAGGCAGAGGCTTACTGCAGCCTGAGTTCCGGTAAAGGGCAGTCAACCGTGACGCCGAAAATGGTCGCTTTGACCCTGAAACGCTGGCACCACCTGGCTGTGACTGTGGAACCGAATAATCGCATCGCGATGTATCTCGACGGCAATGAAGTGATAACGAGCAAATTGCAGGGGCCGGTTCCGGCGCCGTCCGCGGACATCACCATCGGCAATTCGGCAAAAGGGAACAATCCTTTTCCCGGAGATATCGATGAGATTCAGTTGTCGAACACGGCCAGAAATGGCGAATTGATGAAGGCGGCCTTTCAGGGGCAGGGACCGGACGGTGTAATGACAACCTGCCTGGAAGAAGAAGCGGGCGGGGGAAGCTCTGAATCTTTGACCATACATCTAATGAAGGTCATCATCCGGACCATCACCCTCGATGGTTGGCTCATCATCGGATTTCTGGCCCTGATGGGCAGCGGGTCATTTGTCGTCTTTATGCAGAAAATCAGGACTATCCGGAAGAACAAAAAGGGGAACGAAATCTTTTCCGGAGAATTCCGCCTTGCAGATAAGCCTCTGTCGCTTCTGGATAAGAACGAGGACATGCAGGATTCTTCGCTCTACCGGGTCTATGCCGCCGGATGCGAGGAATTGAAGCTCCTGCTGGAGAGAAAAGGATCTTCACTTCAGGAAATGAGAGGATTATCCGAAAGGATTATCAACGGTTTCAAGGCCGCGCTGGAAAAGGAGTCGATGTATGAAAGCAGAAAGTTTTCCGCCGGTATGTTTATCATTAATATGAGCGTTGCCGCCGGGCCTTTTCTGGGTTTGCTGGGGACGGTATGGGGCGTTATGAACACCTTTGCCAGCCTCGCGGAGGCGGGCGAGGCGAATCTCACGGCCATAGCGCCCGGTGTTGCCTCGGCGCTGGCCTGTACGCTGGCCGGATTGCTTGTCGCTATCCCCTCCATGTTCGCCAGCATTTATATTACCGGCCACGTCAGGGATATGAACGCGGATATGAATGTATTTATGGATGAATTCATCCTCAAGATGGAAAATAAAATAGGAGATGAGTCATGAGAAAAAACCCCTATGATGAATATGAAACGTATAATGAAATCAACGTGGTTCCTATGCTGGATCTGGCCTGGAACCTTCTGATTGTTTTTATGATCGTTGTGACGGCTTCCGTTCAGGGAATTAACATCAATCTTCCCAAGGCCAGCGCTGCCGTCAGCAAGATAAAGCCTTCCACGAAGGCCATCACGATTACCGCGGAAGGAACCATCTATCTCGACAGCTTTCCCGTGAACATGGCGGAACTGGAAGGCAGGCTCAGACAGTATAAGGCGGCAGACCCTAATCTGCCGGTGGTGGTCCGGGGGGATGAAAAAATATCGTACAAAAGCGTGATCGAGGTTCTGGATCTGCTGCAGAAATTGGATGTTAACCAGCTTGGCCTGGTAACACAAAAACTGGTCAAGTGACGCAGCTAGTGCTTGATTTCAATATTAACCGTGTCATTTCGAAGGAACGAAGTGACTGAGAAATCTTTATAATCATTGAATAAGATTTCTCCCTTCGGTCGAAATGACATATCGGTAACTTTTGCAAGTATGCACTAGTGTGCTGTTACAGTAACAGCTTTACAATATGTATGTCATTTCGAAGCGTAGCGAGAAATCTTAATAATCTTTGAAGCATACAAGATATCTCCCGTTGGTCGATAGGACAACATTTTACTGACGCACCACACTAGCGGCAGGATACATTAGGGAAAACCATGTCCGGTAAACAAATTAAAAAGAAGTCCGCTGTGCCCTGGGTGTTTATTGCCCTCGTGGTAGTCTTTCTGGGAGGGGCGGCTTTCATCATAGTGAACGTTCTGTCCGGCGAAGGTCCACGGAGAAAAAGCGATTTCACTACGGTGACACTGTTAAAACCGCCGCCGGTGCAGGTGAAGGAGAAACTGCCGGAGCCGGAGCCGGTTAAGGAGATGCAGAAGGAAGCGATGGTTGATCCGACACCGGGGTCGCGGAACGAAGCTCAGAATAACGATAATGATAACACTCCTGCCGGAGAAAATCTGGGAGTGGATGCGGAAGGAAAAGCCGGGGGCGACAGCTTCGGGCTGGTCGGTAAAAAAGGAGGAAGAAGCATCCTTTCCGGAGACGGCGGAGGCGGAATGGGAAGGCTATCCCTTTTAAGTAAATTCGGTTGGTACACTCAGCTCGTGGAAACAGAAATCAGAAAAAAAGTTATGAAACATCTGGATGAAAACGGCGGAATCCCGAGAGGAAAACTTCAGGCGGTTGTGCAAGTCAGTGTGAACAGTGTGGGCGCGATTGTTAAATACAAGATTATCGGTTCATCGGGAAATCACAAGATGGATGAAGCGGTCAAACAGTCCATCGGCGATATCAAAATCAGCGAGCCGCCGCCGGACGGAATGCCGCGAACGATGAGCATCAGGGTAACCTCGCGGAGCTGATGAACCTCCCCGCAACAAGCTGCGGAGTATCCCTAAAGTCCCCCTCCCTTGATGGGAGGGGTCAGGGGAGGGTGAAGTACCGGACTGCAAGCCTCACCTAACCTCCCCATCAAGGGGGAGGGATCTGCGGTGACCCCGTAGCAAGCTACGGGGAAATTGCAAGTTACGTTAAACATATGAGTGTCCACGATGTCCTGGCACGAAAATCAGTCCACGATGTTGTGGCACTCATCAATAAGGGATTAAAAAAAATGAATGGTCAGGAAAGGGAAATCATGAAGCGACATAATGTCAAAGCGGCAACAATATCTGTTACTGGTACGAGAAGACATATTCACGAGGGAATTTTAGTACTGCTGGGTCTGATTATTTTTGGCTGTGCGACTGCTCCTAAACCGCTAATAATCAAACATCAGAATGCGCCATATCAGGGAAGCGCCTCAGTTTCCCGCACACAAAACCAGAAAGACACTGCGGATGGGAGTTCCACATCGCTGGTGGAGTTGTTAAAGAAGAAAAATATTATCAGCGCCGATGAAGCGGCCAGGTTTACAAAGGAGGGTGGCGCGGTAACTTCATCAGAGGATGTTGCGGCGCTGGTGGAACTGTTGAGAAAGAAGAACGTGGTCAGCGCCGAGGAAGCCGGCCGGTTTGTAAAGAAATCAGAAATTCCGGCAACTCCGGAGAAGGTTACAGCCACTGCTTCAGAAGAGATAAAGGACAAGGAACAAAGCGGGAAGACTCCGGCAAGCGGCAGCGAAGAGATGAAAGAAGATACACCTGACCAGGTCAAGAATGACGAGCAGGAGGAAGTTTCATCAGAGGCCGCAGAAGCAGAAAATGACAAGGAACCAAACGAGAAGACACCGGCAGGCGTAAATGAAGAACTGAAAAATGATCCTCCGGATCAAGTCAAAAGAGACGAACAAAAAGATGTTCCTCTAGAGGCCGCAAAAGAGGACAAGGAACAAAGCGGGAAGATTCCTGAAGGCGTAAGTCAGGAGCTGAAAGAAGATGCTGCTGTGCCGGTCAAGAAGGATGAACAGAAGGATATACTTCCTGAAGACGCAAAGAGCGACAATGAGCTGAACGAGATTGCTGCAACAGGTGTCGCCGGCGAGGGGGTGAATAAAGATCCTGCAAATCAAGTCAAAGACGACGAAAACGAGGATGTTCCCCGGGATGTAGCAAAAGAGGACAAGGAACAAAGCGGGAAGACTCCGGCAAGCGGCAGTGAAGAGCTGAAAGAAGATTCTCCTGATGCGGTAAATAATGACGAACAGAAGGATGTTACCCCGGAGGTGACAACCAGGATCAACGATGCGCAAGTCGATGAGATCATGGATGGCGTCAAGGAGGAATTAAAATCGGACATCCATGAACAGGTTTATAATCAGGTTAAGGAAATGTTGGGTAAGGAACTTGCCGGCGAGTTGAAAAAAACAGATATCGTTCCTTATCTGCCGGATTGGATGAGGCGATTAAGAATTTTCGCTGATGCGCGACTGCGGTATCAATACATTTTTTATGACAAGGAAAATTTTAACGAGGAGAATGTTCGCAGCAAGGGGAAATTTTTGAATGAAATATTGAATACCTGGGCCGACGAACAAAGTTTTAAATATCGAATCCGTTTCGGCCTTGAGTCCAGGAACCAGTATTTTGACGCGGCGATTCGTTTGTCCACTGGAAATACCACCAATCCTATTTCCACCAACGCGACGTTTGGCGACTATTTTAACAAGGATACTGTTGTTGTCGATCAGGCTTATATTAAACTCAAACCATGGGATTTTTTGTCGATTTACGGAGGACGCATGCCCAATCCCTGGTTTTCGACGGATCTGGTATGGGATTCGGATTTAAATTTCGAAGGTTTGGCGCTGGCGGTGAATAAGCCGGTTACGGAAAAAACCACACCGTTTATGACCATTGGCGCTTTTCCTCTGCAGCAGTCTGACGTGACGGGTCTTGACGACACTTCGCAGCATGCCAAATGGCTCTATGCGGGACAGATCGGCCTGAAAAGAAAGGATACCAAAGGCATTTCCGCCCAAATCGGGTTGGCCTATTATTATTTCAGCAATATCACGGGTGAACTCAACGAAACAGGTATAGCCGGTGCGACTGACTGGTCGATGCCGCCATACACGCAGTATGGGAATACGTGGTTCCAAATAGATCCTTCAAAGGATCCTGCCAAGTTCGGCCTTGCTTCGGAATTCAAGGAGGCTAATGTAACCGCCCTGCTGGACATTGGTTTTTTTGACCCGGTGCACATTATTTTGACCGGTGATTACGTGAGAAATTTCGGTTTTAACAAAAGCGACGTGGCTGTCCGGACAGGAGATGCGGATCCCGGAGAATGGATCGACGGATATAAAATCGGTTTATCTGTGGGGCATACGGATATCCGGGAGCGTGGCAAGTGGCGGGCATTTTTCAATTACAAATATCTGGGAAAAGATGCGGTCGTGGACGCTTTCACGGATTCCGATTTTCATATCTGGGGAACGGATGCCAGGGGATGGACGGTCGGTGGAGAAATTGGCCTCTTTAAAAATATGTGGCTTACGACCCGCTGGGTTTCGACCAATGAGATCAGCGGGCCTCCGCTTGCCATAGATCTTTTCCAGGTGGATTTAAATGTCAGTTTTTAAGTTTGGAGGAAAGAAATGAAAGAAATAAAACAAAAAATGGTTCAACTGCAAAAGTTTATTATTCCCGTTGTTGCCATAGTGATTGGCCTGTCCATCGGATTGGGCGTCGGCCAGTATCAGCTTAAAAAGGAACAGCAGATTTCTCAGGGCAGGATGAAAGAAGCCAGTAAGAAGATAGCCTTCATTCAGAAAAAGATGGCGGATGAAAAAACAGAAGCGGCCACTTCCATCGAACAAAAATGTCAAAGTGATATGGATAAGATGCAGAACGAGAAAAAAGCTCTGAGCGGGCAGTTTGGAAAATTAAAGGAACAGGCGCGCAATCTGGAAGCGAAGATTGAATCGAAGATTAAAGAAGCAGATGAGTTAACAGCCAGAAATAAAAAAGAACTCCAGGAAGCAGGAAAAAAATATGATCTGGCGGCTCTGCGAGTCAAGGAACTGGAGCGCGACGTGAAAAAAATTAAAGGTGAAAAGGATGCCCTTAAGGCGCAGTTGAAAAAAACAACCACGAAATTAAGCAGTTGCGAGGCAAATAATGCCAACCTTTGTATCATCGGAGATGAACTTGTGAAAGCCTACAAGAATAAGGGAATAGGGGCTGCCATTCTGGAGAAAGAACCTCTGACCCAGATCAAGAAGGTGGAA
>JQDQ01000067.1 GCA_000747625.2 Smithella sp. SCADC | reverse complement strand
GTCCGGCTATCGGCAAATGTTGTTTTGAAGTTGATACCGTTGCGGCAAATGATTTTCTTAAACAAAAAAACCATGAAGCGTTTTTATTTCCCGGCAAAAGACCCAATAAATGGATACTGGATTTAGCCGAAGCCAACCGCAGGCAAATTATGAATTGCGGAATTCCTGAAGCAAACATAGATGTTTCCGATCTTTGCACTTCCTGCCGTCAGGATCTATTTTTCTCGTACAGAGGTTCGGGAGGAATTACAGGCAGACAGGTCAATTTTATGATGATTAAGGGAGATGCCCCCTGCCGCGTCCTGACAATCGGCGACGAATTCCCTCATATTCAATAAACTGGGTATTGACAGTATTTCTTTTCAGTATTACTTATACAACATCTTGTCATTCCCCGGCTTGACCGGGGAATCCAGAAAACATAAGGAGTAACGCAAATGATTATCGTCACAGGAGGCGCCGGATTTATAGGCAGCGCTTTTGTCTGGAAGCTTAATCAGGAAGGCATCGACGACATTGTCATAGTCGATCAACTGGGAACGGATGACAAATGGAAAAATCTCGTCAATCTCCGGTTCGTCAATTACATCCATAAAGATGATTTCAGCGAGCTTATTTATAACGATACGCTCAACTTTGACGTTGAAGCGATAATTCATATGGGAGCATGTTCATCAACTACCGAGCGCAATGCTGATTATCTCTGGCAAAACAATTTTACTTACACGGGCAACCTGGCGGAATGGGCGGTCGAACACAATACACGTTTTATCTACGCCAGTTCGGCGGCAACCTATGGAGACGGTAAACAAGGATTTTCGGATGACCACAGTATGATTAATAAACTTAAGCCGATCAATATGTACGGTTATTCCAAACAGGTTTTTGATTTGAGAGTGCTGAGAGAATCATGGGAAAATAAAATTGCCGGAATAAAATTCTTCAACGTCTTCGGCCCCAACGAATACCACAAAGGCGATATGGCCAGCATCATCTTCAAGTCCTTTCATCAAATAAAAGAAACCGGTAAGGTGAAACTTTTCAAATCCTATAATCCCGAATATAAAGATGGCGGACAGATGCGTGATTTTGTTTATATCAAAGACTGTATTGATGTCCTGTGGTGGCTTTTTAAGAATCCGGATGTCAATGGTATTTTTAATTTAGGCACAGGCAAGTCCCGAACATGGAATGATTTGATCAGAGCTGTCTTCGACGCAATGCAACTCAGAACAAACATTGAATACATCGAAATGCCGGAATCTTTGCGCAACCAATACCAGTACTTCACCGAGGCAAAAATGGATAAGCTCAAAGCCATGGGTTGCCCTGTTGCTTTTTCATCTCTGGAAGATTCCGTACGTGATTATGTGGTGAACTATTTGCAGCAAACCGACCCGCATTTAGGGGAATAAAGACTTTTTTCTGTCATTCCGGTGAAAACCGGAATCCAGGAAACACTTAAAAATACTGGCTACCGGCCTGCGCCAGCATGACAAAATTGATGGATTAACCCGGTTGTACAAAGTTCCCGTTCTTGCAAGGTTACTATTTAATGACTAACGATAATGCTTGACTCATCATTTATATTGGTCTATATTTTGGTTAAAATAAAAGTCTAAACAAGGATCTATCATATGAAAACAATTTCTGTCAAAAACGATATTGTCCCCATTGCCGAATTTAAAACAGGCATTGCGAAATGGTTTAAAAGTATTCAGAACACGGGACATCCTCTGATCATTACTCAGAATGGAAAACCAACCGGAGTTCTTCTATCGCCTGATGACTATGATGAGCTTGTATATAAAAAATCATTTCTTGATTCTGTTGCCAGAGGTATAGCGGACGCTGATAGCGGAAAAACGTATCGCACCCATGAGCTTAAAGACGCACTGACTTCTCGTAGAGCCAAGGAATAATAGCGGATGAAAGTAATCTGGACGCAGGAATCGATTTCGCAATTAATCGAGATCGAAGATTTTATATCCAATGACAGTCCGAAGCGGGCGGCCGAATTTGTAGATGAAATTATTGATCATGCTGAAGCAACATTACCTGATACACCCTCTATTGGAAGAATGGTGCCGGAAATAAACAACGCCAACATCAGAGAATTGATATTCAAAAAATATCGCATTGTTTATCGGGTAAATAAAAATAATATTGAAATACTAACTATTTTTGAAGGACACCGGTTGCTACGAGTTGATGAAATAAATAATGATTTGCAAAATTCCTTCGTAAAAAGCTCCAGAGACAAGGCGCACAAGGCATGAGGAGTGAGGCCTACTTAAGCGTAGGCCGCAAGGACGAAGGACGTAGTGCAACGCAGTATATGGGCTTTTTACGGAGGAATTAATGAAAAGAGATATTGTCTGTATAATCCCATCACGCTATGAATCCAGCCGCTTCCCGGGTAAGCCTCTGGCCGATCTGTGCGGAAAACCGATGATTCAGCATGTCTATGAACGCGTGGCCAAAGCTAAAGCCATACCCCATGTGGCGGTGGCAACAGACGATCAAAGAATATTCGACGCGGTTATTAAATTCGGCGGCAACGCTATAATGACGGCAGTCACTCATCGCTCCGGCACGGACAGAATCGCCGAAGCTATAAAATCGCTCAATCTTTCAGCCGACGCGATTGTTGTCAACATTCAGGGCGATCAGCCAATTTTCGAACCGGCGCAGGTAGATGAAGTTATTCAGCCACTCATTGACGATTCTTCCATCAACATGTCCACACTGATTTATAAAATTATTCTCGATGAAGAAATAACCCATCCGCACGCCGTTAAGGTTGTTTTCGATCATCAGAATTTCGCCCTTTATTTCTCACGGGCTACAATTCCCTATGTGAGGGACAAGGTTCTCAAGGCCGACTACTACAAACATCATGGCATTTACGCCTACCGCCGTGACTTTCTCGATACCTTCACAAAGCTTCCCGAAGGAAAACTGGAAAAGTTCGAGGCCCTCGAACAACTTCGCGCATTGGAATATGGCTATAAAATAAAGGTTGTCATCACTCCCTATGATTCTGTAGAAGTGGACAACAAGCAGGAACTGGAAAAAGTCCGCCAAATACTTGTGGCAAAGAAATGAAACTTCTGAAAACCAAAACGGCATTTAGAATCATACCGGCTTGTTTATTTTTTCTGTTTATTGCCGTTTTTGCCGGAAATGCCGCTGAAATTGACGACAGTCTGGCTAAATGCGCAGCCATCAAAGATAACAATGAAGCAAGATTGCAATGCTTCGACGAGCTGGCAAAAAAACAACTCCCTGCAAAAAATGCCGTTATCGCGAACCCTGTTGAAAAAAAGGTTGAACAAAAATCCGTGGCCGTCAACCAAACAAAACAAGCAACCTCTCCAGCACCTCTTTCTGTTTATGAAAAATACTGGGATTTAGTTACCACCAATCGCCTTCATTCTTTCGCTCTCAGGCCCTATCGCTCGAACTATTTTTTGCCGGTAGCCTACAACTCGTCACCCAATGATGAAACGAATCTGGAATATGATCCCCATGCTAAAGCACAGTTTAATGAGGCAAAATTTCAGCTCAGTTTCAAAGCAAAAATATGGGAAGATTTTCTGCAGGAACCGCTTCAGGCGCTTCAGGATGTCTGGGGCAAAGACAAACCGATTAAAGGCTTGGATCTATGGATCGGTTACACGCAGCTTTCTTTCTGGCAATTTTATAACTCCGCCTTCTCCGCGCCCTTCAGGGATACGAATTATGAACCGGAAGGGATCCTGAATATCCGGACTCAATATGAAATCCCCGGTCTCATGGGAACGAAACTGCAATTTATAAACGTCGGCTTTAATCATCAATCCAATGGCCGTTCCAAGCCACTTTCCCGCAGTTGGAATCGAATCGTTGCCAATTTCGGTCTGGAAAAACTGTTGGGGACTGAAAAAAAGGACTCTTTCAATATCCTGCTGAAAACATGGTACCGTTTGCCGGAAGAAGCGAATGATGATAATCCCGATATAACCCGATATATGGGATACGGAGAACTATGGACAACACTCTACTTGAAAGATATGCGTTTCGCGGCGATGTTGCGAAATAATTTCAGACAGGAAAACCTGGGCGCCATACAACTTGAATGGAGTATTCCACCATCATCCTTTGGCAAACTTCTGCCGGATTTGCTTATTTCTCCTGAATGGGCAGACAAATATCTCACAGATAAGTTCAGTCTCTACTTTCAGTATTTCAATGGTTATGGAGAAGGACTCATGGATTACAATAAAAGTATCAACCGGTTCTGCGTGGGATTCATGATTGCAGAGTGGAACTGATGTTATCTATTGAGTAATGTGACAAATTAATATACATTGCTTTCCATCGGTTATAAACTTACTGAATGCGAGAACTTAAATGAGTGCGGACTTTTCTGTAGAGTTCAATGGTAAGTATATCCAAGTTATACATGCGCCGGATTATGAAATCTCACCGGAAAGCAATGAAAAGTTGTGGGCGGAATTATCACAGGCATGCCGAAAGTACAAATGCTTAAAAGTTCTTGCTGAAGGCCCCTCACAGAAAAGAAAAATTTCTTCAATGGACGCTTTCCAATCCGGTTCACAGGCATCTGAATCCATACCTGGGCTGAATTTGGCAATCTGTATTTCCGAATACACTCCTGACGAAACTACGGAATTTTTCAAGAATGTCGCTTATAACAGAGGCGCCAACATCGAATTTTTTAAAGACAAGAAAAAAGCCCTCGACTGGCTCGGCATCAAAGACACTGAGTAAATCCTAGCAAGAGCGATAAAAAAATTCAGCTATTAATTGTTAGAATAAGATAATGAATCTACGTAATCTAACCAATCTTGATTTAAATAAAACTGTCTGGCGCTATATGCCATTTTCGAAATTCATATCTCTGATCACTTATAAAGCCCTATGGTTCAGTAAACTCAACATCCTTCAAGATGAATATGAAGGGATGATTCCTAGTAATGTTAGGACGGCAATGAACCAAGACAACCAGAAGTGGAAGTCACAATTTAATACACCGGAATTTCACAGGCAAATCGACAATTGGCCAGCAGAGAACGAAAACGATGGCAGAGAACTGATTGTAGTTAACTGTTGGTTTCTTGGTGATGAAGAATCTAAAATAATGTGGAACCAATATGGAAAATTCAACGAAGCTGTTGCAATCAAAACAACAATCGGTCAGCTTGCCCATTATGTCTTGATGCCTGATGATGATAATATTTCTCACATAGGCTTAGTCTCATATGTTGATCATGATAACCACAAAATGAGCTTTTACGAAGCAAATCAGGCACATGAAAGAGCCTTTTTGAAAGACACGAATCGCTTTTCTCACGAGCAAGAACTTAGACTTTGCACGATGAGCTTAAAAACAACAAATTGCATAAGTATGGAAGGCAGACAATATACACGCGAAGAAGTTGAAAGCAAAAAAATGAACAACTTTAATAATCCAGGTTTGTATATTGGAGTCAAATTGAAGGAATTGATTACGGAAATAGTTGTTTGTCCTAATGCTCAAGACTGGTTTACTAAAATGGTTGCACGAATTGTTGATCTTAATGGACTGAATGCTAAGGTTTCATTGTCTAAATTAGACGGCTTACAGTCAAAAAAGTAGAGAACGATCGTGATCTGTTCTAAGTTTATTTATACCACTTTTGATTTCAAAGGATAACGCGGCGGCGAGGAGTCGGCTCCGCAGGCGTATATAACAATACGTTGAGGAAGCCGACGACGATGCCAACAAAGTTAGCTGAAGAAATCAAAATTGGTATCAGTCTTTAAAGATTGCTCCCGTCGATGCGGAAGTTACAAGTTTCGCATACCTCGCCAGATAACCTGTCGTAATTCTCGGCTTGAACGGCTTCAAAGATTTTCTTCGTTTCGCCAGTTCCTGATTGCTTACTTTCAGGTTCAGCTTCTTGGCTGGAATATCAATGGCAATAATGTCGCCTTCTTTCACCAGCGCCATCGGGCCGCCTTCCGCCGCTTCGGGCGAAATATGTCCTATTGCCGCGCCCTGGGTGCCGCCGCTGAAACGTCCGTCCGTCAAAAGCGCGACTTTTTTATCCAGTCCCATACCGACAATCGCCGATGTGGGCGAGAGCATTTCTCTCATGCCCGGCCCACCTTTGGGGCCTTCATAGCGGATAACGACAATATCGCCGCCTTTAATCCTGCCGGCCATAATTGCGGCAATGGCGTCATCTTCACAATCAAACACGCGGGCCATGCCTTCGTTTTTCTGCATGGCCGGCGCCACCGCGGATTGTTTTACCACCGCTCCGTCCGGCGCAAGGTTGCCGCGCAGGATGGCAATACCGCCCTGCTGTGAATAAGCATTTTTCAATGTTCTGATGACGTCCGTATTCAAAACACGGATGCTTTTTAAATTGGCGCCGACAGTTTTGCCGGTCACCGTCATTGCCTTCTCATCAATAACGCCCAGCGTGCTGATAACTTTCATTACGGCCTGAATGCCACCAGCCGTATCCAAATCTTCAATGTGATGATGTCCGGCGGGACTCAGTTTACAGAGGTTGGGAGTTTTTCCGCTGATTTGATTAAAGAGGTTCAAATCAAGTTTGATTCCCGCTTCATGGGCGATGGCGGGAATGTGCAAAACCGTATTGGTGGAACAGCCCAGTGCCATATCCACAGCGATGGCGTTTTTAAAAGCGGCCAGCGTACAGATATCGCGCGGCTTGATTTTTTTCTTGAGTAAATCCATTATTTTCATTCCGGCATGTTTGGCCAGCCGGTGACGGGCAGCAAGCACCGCGGGAATTGTTCCGTGGCCGGGCAACCCCAGACCCAATGCCTCGGTGACACAGTTCATGGAATTGGCCGTGTACATGCCGGAGCACGAACCGCAGCCGGGACAGGCGCAATCTTCCAGTTTCTTCAATTCGGGGATAGTCATCTTTTTAACTTTGACAGCACCTACACCTTCAAAAACGCTGATAAGGTCAACGGCCTTGCCCTGAAGTTTTCCTGCCAGCATCGGACCGCCGCTGATGAAAATAGCCGGAATATTCAGGCGAAGTGCGGCCATGAGCATGCCCGGGATAATCTTGTCGCAGTTGGGAATGAAAACCAGAGCGTCAAAAGGATGAGCGTTGGCCATAATCTCGATGGAATCAGCAATCAACTCGCGGCTGGCCAATGAATACTTCATGCCTTCATGTCCCATCGCGATGCCGTCGCAAACGCCGATGACGGGAAATTCCACGGGTGTTCCTCCGGCCATCCGGATTCCCGCTTTGACATCCTGGGTGATTAAATCCAGATGGATGTGTCCGGGAATGATTTCATTGGCCGAATTGACAACGCCGATCAGCGGCCGCGCAATTTCTTCATCCGTGTAGCCCATCGCCTTGAAAAGTGAACGATGCGGCGCACGCTCGAAACCTTTTTTCATGAGATCGCTTCTCATTGTTTTCTCTCCCTTTGATTTGAATAAATTAATAATAGGAATCTCCCCGCCCCTTGTGGGAGGGGATTATGGGGAGGGGTATTTTTATTGTCGTCACCCTCACCCTTACCCTCTCCCCTCATAACCTAAAGGTCACACGAGGGAGAGGGAATAAGATGGACTTTTTAAGGAGTCGTCTATTTCTTCTTGCGATTTTCCGGTCGTAATGCCCGCACAGCGGCTCCTGCCTGCCACATTTCCGAATCACGCATTTCTTTAAGTTCTGCTTCCAGTTTATCTTTGTAGTCCGGAGCGCTGTTGACTCTCAACACAATTTCTGTTTCTTTACCGGTTGCGACGGACTTATAAAGTTCTGTAAATACGGGCGCCACCGCTTTGCGGAATTTATGACGCCAGTCCAAAGCACCGCGTTGAGCCGTACCGGAACAATTGGCATACATCCAATCCATACCGTTTTCGCCGACCAGCCGAATAAGGCTTTGGGTTAGCTCTTCCACCGTTTCGTTGAAGGCTTCGCTGGGAGTGTGTCCATGCTTGCGCAATTCATTGTACTGCGCTTCCATCATTCCCGCCAGAGCGCCCATGAGCACACCGCGCTCTCCGGTCAAATCACTGTATACTTCCGCCTGGAAAGTTGTCGGGAATAAAAAGCCGGAGCCGATGGCTATACCCAGAGCCAGAGTCCTTTCCATCGCGCGGCCGGTTGCATCCTGATGAACGGCAAAGCTGGAGTTGATGCCGCTGCCGTCAAGAAAATTACGGCGCACGGAGGTTCCCGAACCTTTGGGCGCGACCATGATTACATCCACAAAATCGGGAGGTACAACACCGGTCTGTTTTTTATACACAATGGAGAAACCGTGGGAGAAGTAAAGAGCATCTCCCTTTTTCAGATTGGCTTTGACCTTAGGCCAGAGAATTTTCTGCGCAGCGTCAGAAACTAAATACTGAATAATCGTGCCACGCTGGACTGCTTCTTCAATAGGAAAAAGCGTTTTGCCGGGAACCCAGCCGTCAGCGATGGCCTTTTTCCAGTATCGCTTATCTTCCTTTGCCTGACCGATAATTACATTAATGCCGTTATCTCTCATATTAAAAGCCTGCGCCGGACCTTGAACGCCATAACCCAGCACAGCAACAACTTCTTTTTTCAAAACTTTTTGTGCTTTCTTTAGAGAAAACTCTTTCGATGTAATGACATCTTCAATAACTCCACCAAAATTAATTTTTGCCATGATAACCCCCTGTTAATATATTGATAAATTTTTATTTTTTTCAGTTATGATTAACTTTCCAAATTTAAAGCAACAATTCCCGTTCTTGTCATATCGGCGATACCCAACGGCTCCAGGCGTGCCAGAGCAAACTCAATCTGTGACTGATCGCCGGTTATTTCCAAAATTATATATGTATCTGCGGAAGCTATTACTTTCCATTTATTCGTGTCAACTGCTTTCTTTATCTGTTCTTTTTTATCCGGCGTTAAATTCAGGCGGACCATAATAAGTTCACGGTGAATTGATTCCACATTGGTCAAATCATCGACCTGAATAACGTCGACCAGCCTTTGTAATTGACCTTCAATTCGATTGACAGTTTCCTGAGTGCCTACGGTGGTCATAACTATTTTTGATATTTCGTATTGCATTGTCGTATTCACGCTCAGGCTCTCAATGTTATAGCCCTTGCCGCCCAGCGTTCCCGCAATCCTGGCCAGCACGTCCGGCTTGTTGTGAACAAGTATTGAAATTATGTGTTCCTTTTTTTCCATCTTTTCCCTCACCATCGTTATTTATTTTAAAACCTCTCAAAACGACTTTGTCAAAATGTAATTATACGTTTTTCTTGTCCCCCGCCGGCGGGGGTTTAAGGGGGTGGATGTATTGAAACACATTATCCACCTCCATCCCGATTCCTCATCGGGACACCTCCCGGAAATCCTCCCGGCTTCGCGCTGATGTTATAGATCAGTAAACCTTGTCATATCGACCAACGGGAGATATCTTTACTTTAATTCATTAAGATTTCTCACTCCGTTCGAAATGACATCAGTGTAAACCTGTTGTTGAATCATTCCGATAGCGGAGGATATCCAGGGTATTTCACAAAGTCGTTAGTTGATCATTTCCCTACTGCCCAGTGACATATTACTTATCGAATCACCCGGATGAACCATGGGATAAACGCATTCTTCACGCGATACCCTGAAATCCATCAGCACCGGTTTATCAAGAGCAAGTCCTTCTTTCAAAACAGATTCCACTTCTTCCGGCTTGGTGGCACGCAGGCCAACAACACCGTACGCCTCCGCTAGTTTCACAAAGTCTGGAGCATAAGTCATATCCGTGTGCGAATAGCGTTTTTCGTAGAACAATTCCTGCCATTGACGAGGCATGCCTAAAAATTCATTGTTTAACAGAACTATTTTCACATTGATTTTATATTGCGCGGCGGTGGCCAGTTCCTGAATATTCATCTGGATACTGCCGTCGCCGGCAATATCCACCACTTGCCTATCGGGAAAAGCGCATTTGACGCCGATTGCCGCCGGCAGGCCAAAGCCCATTGTCCCCAGTCCACCGGAAGTAACAAAAGTATTGGGCTTATCAAATGGGAAAAACTGCGCCGTCCACATCTGATGCTGACCGACTTCCGTCGTTATTATCGCGTCGCCTTTAGTTAACTTATATAGAGTCTCAATCACAAACTGCGGCTTGATTACTTTGCCGTTCTGGCAATATGTCAACGGAACTTTTTCCTTCCACTCGGTAATCTCAGCCAGCCATTCCTGCCGTTGCGATTTTTCACATGTGTAATTATGTTCATCCAGAAATTTAATCAAATCTTTCAATACGGCTTGAGTATCGCCGATTATCGGCAGATCAACGGCAACATTTTTATTAATGGATGATGGGTCAATATCAATCTGTACTATTTTGGCATTGGCGGCAAATGTATCAATAGTGCCGGTAACTCTGTCGTCAAATCTTACGCCCACCGCTAAAAGCAAATCGCAGTGGCTGATGGCCATATTAGCGTAGTAAGTACCGTGCATTCCCAGCATTCCCAGCCATAAAGGATCGCTCCCCGGAAAAGAACCAAGCCCCATCAAAGTGCCGGCAACAGGAATCTGATATTTTCTGGCCATTTTAGTCAACAGTTCAGAGGCCCTCCCCAGAATAACGCCACCACCGGTCATAATCAGAGGTTTTTTAGCAACGGTGAGCATTTCCAGCAAATTGGTCATCTTCTTGAAGGCCGGTTTATATACCGGTTCATGATTTCTTATTTTTATACTGGCAGGATCATATTCCGCTTCCGCCGCCATTACATTTTTAGGTAAATCAACAAGAACCGGTCCCGGCCTTCCCGAACGCGCAATATGAAAAGCTTCTTTTATTGTCGGCGCAAGGTCTTCGATATTGCGCACCAGAAAATTATGTTTGGTGCAGGGGCGGGTTATGCCCGTGATATCGCATTCCTGAAAAGCATCATTGCCGATCAGCCCCGTGGGAACCTGCCCGGTAAGAACAACAAGAGGAATGGAATCCATATTCGCTGTGGCAATTCCAGTCACGGTATTGGTTGCTCCGGGACCGGACGTAACCAGACAAACGCCCACTCTTCCGGTTGACCGGGCATAGCCGTCAGCGGCATGCACAGCGCCCTGCTCATGCCGGACCAAAATATGCTTCATATTGCTTTTGTAAAGCTGATCATAGATATCCAGAACGGCTCCTCCGGGATACCCGAAGATAATCTCCACCTTTTCTTCTTCGAGCGCCTTCAGTAGTATTTGTGTCCCCTTCAGCTTCATATACATCTCCCTGAATATTGAATAATTTATTTATGCAAATCTTTTAAAACTAAAAAAGCCGCCAGTCTCCTTGAGAAAAAGCGGCTTTGCTCTTAAAACAACAAAGCCGCAGGCTTCAGGGGCCTGCGGCTTGTATCTTTTTTTATCTCTTAAAGATACAGAGCGGCAGACCCCGTAAGTACGACTACTACGAGTACCAATACTTTAGTCAGTATTGGAATAATGCCGTTTGTTAAATCTTTAAGAAACATAATATTTCATTCCACTTAATTGATTTGAACTTTTAATAACGAAAAACAAAAAGTTTGTCAATAATATTTTTATATAATCATTAATTACGCTACCTGATAAATTACCGGACGATAGTGGGGTTTGGGTATTGTTTTCTTATTAGCTTTAGCAGATTCGAGCCACACTTTTTTTGCCTTTAACACTTCTTGGAGAGCATCACCAGGTGTCTTGCCAAAAGCAGAACAATGACGTAATTCAGGGATATCGGCAATATAGCCTTCATCATCTACACTATAAAAAATATTAATATGCTAATCTTTCACTTCTATATTTCAGCTTTTTTCTTTATTTATTTTTTACACCATTATTGAATTAAAATTAAATTCGACCAGGTATATTCTATTTGTATATATTTTTACGATGGCCGATTCTTAGTATGATAACATGCTCGTTACTGCGGTCAATGCTATAAATAACCCGATAATCTCCATAGCGATAACGATACAGTCCCTTGAATATTCCCTGAAGTGGCTTACCTAAAGTTAATGGTTCTTTCGCTAAATAATCCTTAATTTTTGCAGCTATTTTTTTCTGCATGCTTTTATCTAAATCAAGTATATCCTTAATAGCATCGGTATGCCATTCTACTTTATAAGCCAAGTTTCTTTTCTACCTCCGCCATGGTCAGATATTTTGCATTCTTTTCATTTAATCGATCCAAGGCAAGACAAGCATCCTCATAATCTTCCAGATATTTTACGATCATATCACGGACATAGAAAGATTTAGGCCGGTGTGTTTTTTTTGCCAATAATTCCAAACGATTAGCAATCTCATTATCTACTCTAATATTTAATACTTTCGCCATACATACCTCTGATAACTATTATTTGTAATACATGTAACACGTGTATTATTTGCAGTCAATTACTATTTTGGTTGTTGCCCCAGAGCAATGGTTCCGGACAATTTCAGATCGGCTGTCAGCAAAGCATCCCGGTATGAGCCGGATATCAACCCCACCTATGCGGAATTTGCCGAACATTACGGAACGGTAATCTTCCCGGCCAGACCCTATCGTCCCAAGGACAAGTCTAAAGCGGAAAATGGCGTAAAGCTGACGAAGCGCTGGATATTATTCCGGCTGCGCAATCAGAAGTTTTATTCATTGGCCGAGCTGAACGCAGCGATTCTGGTTTTGCTTACCGAATTCAATCAGCGCATGATGAAGAAGTTTCAGAGGAGCCGGAAGGATCTGTTTGACTTTTCTTCTACAGTTGTTTGCAGGGTAGTCTTTGTAAGTTATTGTAATAATTCAATCGTTCTTTGAAAAATCCAAAAAATCTCGAAAATGTGGTGCCACAGAACAGGTTAATAAGTATTGACATCTTGTAGTTATTCTCCTAAATATGAGGTGACTAATTTAGGAGGCGTTTCATGTTTGCGAGAGTCAAGACATCCGGTCAGTACCAATATCTCCAGATCGTCCAGAACCGCCGTGAAGGAGCCAAGACCATCCAGCGGGTGGTTGCCACCATCGGCCGGATGGACCAGATCCAAGATAAGGGCGAGATTGAAAATTTAGTGCGCTCCCTTTCCCGATATTCGGAGAAGGTTCTTCTGGTCCTCTCCGGGAAGAGCGACATCCGGGCGGATGCGAAGAAGATCAGTCCGGCGCTGATCTGTGAGCGACTCTGGAAGGAGCTGGGGATCGGCAAGATCATCCGCCGGCTTTTGTCGGAAAGGAAGTTCGAGTTCGATGTGGAGCGGGCGATCTTCCTGACCGTTTTGCATCGGCTTTTCGTTTCCGGTTCGGATCGTTCCTGTGATCGCTGGCATCGGGATTACGTGATTGACGGCAGCGACGCCCTGTCCCTGCATCATCTTTACCGGGCGATGGCCTTCCTGGGAGAAGAGCTGGAGGACCAGAAGGATAGCGCCCCCTTCGCTCCACGCTGCACGAAAGATGTGATGGAGGAGGATCTGTTCCTTTCGCGCCGGGATCTTTTCAGCGGTTTGGATTGCGTCTTTTTCGATACCACCTCCATCTACTTCGAGGGTGATGGTGGCGAGACGATCGGCGAGCTGGGCCACAGCAAGGATCATCGCCCCGACCTCCGTCAGATGGTGGTGGGGGTCATCCTGGACGATCACGGTCAGCCGGTCTGTTCTGAGATGTGGCCTGGGAACACCGCGGATGTGACAACGCTTGTTCCCGTGATCAAGCGCTTGCGGAACCGGTTTGCGATCAGCCGGATCTGTGTGGTTTCGGATCGGGGGATGATCAGTGCCGGGACGATGGCCTACCTGGAAGAGGAGAACATCTCTTACATT
>JQDQ01000066.1 GCA_000747625.2 Smithella sp. SCADC | reverse complement strand
GCCGAACACTATTGGGACGGAGGTGGATAAAAACTTTCTGTCTGCAACTTCGCTGAACATTACATCTGCAATAACCGTCCACCCCCCACCCCCGCCAGCGGGGAACACGCAAACTTCCTTTTATTCTGGACAAAAAGTGCAGAGCCGAGATCACTGTATACTTCATGCCAACTTTCCTGTCGCGCCAAAATACTTCCCTCCGTTTACTAGACATAATGAAGTTATGTCACCCTGCCTCATGTTGGTTTGCATAGCTAGACATGCGGTACTTTTTATAAGTGCCGTGCGTTCGGTTCTGTGGAGGGATGTTTGCGCGCTCCGCGAGTCTTGCCTGCTCTTGGAGGAGAACACTATCATGTTGTCGAGTTGAAGTTCATAAAAAACGGTATGACAACCACTTTTCGCGGTAGTTGTAATGATCTATTCCATCACGATGCTTTCTTTTTTCCGGACTGTTTAACTACCACTAACAGAAAAGCAGTCAGCAACTAATTGAAACGCTGAACTAAGTTTCTGGCCAACACCCCACACCACCACAAAAATTGCAATAGCGATACCTGCCGCGATCAGCGCATATTCAATCGCTGTTACACCTTTTTCGTCTTTTAAAAATATGTTAATTCCAGCCATGATACTCTTTTAATCCAGCAGAATAGAAGTTTGTAGCAATGACTTGACAGTAACCACGACCTAAAATGGTTACTGTCAAGTAATGCCATTTCATTCCGAACTGTTTAACTACCACCAGGCAAGCAGTCTGCTACACATTGAAACGCTGAACTAATTTGCCTGCCAACAGCAAATACTACCACCACGATGGCAATCGCGATGCCCGCTGCGATCAACGCATACTCAATCGCTGTTACGCCTTCTTCACCTTTCAAAAATCTTTTAATTGCTTTCATTTATTTTCCTCCTTTTGTAAAAATTTATTTATAAAAAATTCCGGCTATTCTGACCGTTTAGGATATATATCTAATATCCCCCTTATAGAGAATATACCATAAGATATATTTATCTATAACTTTGGATATAGGAGTTGGTGATAAGGATTAAACGAGGCCCTTTTCCTGGGCAAAGTTCACAAGGGAAATGCGGCTGTTTACTTGCAGCTTTTCGAAGATGTTGTGAAGGTGGACCTTGACTGTGCCCTCACTGATGAAGAGCTTTTCGCCGATCTGCTTGTTAGAAAAGCCCTTGGCCACCAGCTTGAGGATGCCGGTTTCCCGCGGGGTGAGCGGGGAGGCAATTCCGGTCGCTCCGGTTTCCCGGCGGAGCAGTTTCTCGAAGGACAACCTGGCCATGCGCCGCTCTGTGCATTGCTCGCCCGCGTGCACCTTTCGGACGCACTGAACCAAATGCTGAGGATCCATTTCTTTGAGGACGATGCCCCTGACGCCCAGGCGCATAGCCTCCAGATATTGATCCTCGTTGATTTCCCCCGTGTAGAAGACGAAACGAGTAGGGAGTTTCTCGGCCAGCAATGTACGCATGATCGCAAGACCGTCCTTTTCGGGCATACGGATGTCCAGCACGGCGACATCGGGTCGGTGCCGGCGCACGGCCTCCAGGGCATCCGCGCCGTTGGTGCACGATGCCACCAGTTCGATATCCTTCTCGCACTGGAAGATGTTTACAAGACCATTCAGGACAAGAGGGTGATCATCAGCAATTACGAGCCGAATGCCCATATCAGGTCATCTCCTCAGTTATCGGCAAGGTGATCTCCAGATGGGCGCCTGTTTTGCCCGATTCTATGGCCAACTGCCCCAATAGCGATGTGACTCTCTCCCGCAATATGACGGGGCCCAGATTATTCTCTGTCAGTTCGGTATGATCGCGACGGCCGTCGAAAGGAAAACCTTGGCCGTCGTCGGTGATGGCGATTTGCAGTTGATGGTCTGTGGAACTGATTCCTACTTTTACAGAAGAGGCCATGGCGTGGCGCGCCGCATTGATGATCGCTTCGCGGATGATGAAGTAAGCCCCGTGGGCCAGCTTTCCGGGGAGCCGGCTTTGGTGAAGATTCACGTCCACGTCCACCTGCAACCCCCACTGGTGTTCAATGCGCTCGGCCAACTCCGGCAGGCGCGTTGCCAGATCCAAATTCCAATCGGGGAGGTTTGAATTGTGCGGCTTTAATTGCTGAATTTGAACACGGAGATTTTGTTGTTCGGAGGAGACGAGAATCTGGATGTCCTTTAGCAGACGCTGTGCTGCCTGCGGTTCATTTTCGATCAGCCGGTGCGCCGTATGCAACTGCAGAACCACGCCGGTCAGGGACTGGAGTATCCCATCATGCAGATCGCGCGCCAGATTGATGCGTTCTTCCACGGTTGCTGCTTGCCGGAGCCGCTTCATCATGTAGAATTGTTCCAGGTTGTCCATCATCTTTTTGGCGACAACACTGCCGAGCACCAAATCATCGGAAGACATGTTTTCCTTGTCGAATACAAACAGACGTCCGGAAAAACTCTCCCAATGAAGGGTAATGGAAAGGACGGATTTGATGGAAAAGCGGCGCTGCAGTTCAGAGTTGAGCGGCGTACCTGACCACCTTTCAACGCCGGCCGGCAACATGCGCAGGACAGTTGGCTTCGGAGCGAGTGAATTGCGGCATAGAAAATTTTGCCCCTCCAGAGAGGAGGCGACTATGGAGCCGAATGTATCAGATGACTCGATGCTGTGGTGAAATTGCCCCGAGGACCACCACGCTATATGAAGCATGGAATTTTCCTCATCCTTCCAGAGCAAGAGAATGCGGGAACCGGCAAAAAAGAGGGAGCACTGCTGCAGGATATTGCTCAATAGAGAATAAAACTCTTCCGGAATTGTTATCGGCCAGTTGGCCAAAGCAGAAGCTCTGCTTCGTTGCTGCTTTTCAGAGTCACCAAGCTGGCCAAGCAGCGCGGTTGCAACCAGGAAATAGCAAATATTAAAGATAAAGTTATCTATTCTAAACACAGGGCCCTTGGGCAGATATTCCAGGTATATGACCATGAAAATCTCGACGACCAGAATGATGAATGCGGTGGAATGAACCCCAGTCCATTGCCAGCGCAATGTGGCGGCAGTCAGGAGGAACAAGGAAATGACGAAAAATGGGCTGGCGGGTCCGCCGGTGAGAAACATGAGGACAGCGAAGAGCAGCAGATCGAAAGCATGAATAATCATTGCCGAATAGGGCCAGGCGATACCTGTCCTCCACACCGTCAGGACCAGAGAGATTGAATAGCAAAGGTAAACGGCAAGGAGGTAATAGACTGCCATGGAGTACGTTTTCGGATCGGTGAGATCAAGCCAGATGGCAAATAAAACAACGACGGCCAGGACAATCCTGCCTGAGGCAATGAATTTTTCTGCTTGGTTTGGCTGTGAAAAGCTTCTGTACATTGCGTTCTTCACCAGGCGCGAGCACAACAAAGTACGATAATTATAATGAATACCGTTAATTAGTTATATGTTTTCCCGTAATGGGGTATATATAAAATAAGCTTCCTGTGTCAATAAATAAATTGGGAACAAGAATGTCCGATATTTTATGTAAATGATTATCTGAAAAAAATAGAATATTTATCTTTTGTAAAGAAAGACAGGCGCTAGTGTAGTATTACGATGAAACCTTGTCATATCGACCAACGGGAGATATCTTGCATCATTTAATAATTATTAAGATTTCTCCCTGCGGTCGAAATGACAAATCACGAACTTATGCAAGTAGGTGCTAGTGCTTGATTTCAATATTAACCGTGTCATTTCGAAGGAACGAAGTGACTGAGAAATCTTTATAATCATTGAATAAGATTTCTCCCTGCGGTCGAAATGACAAATCACGAACTTATGCAAGTAGGTACTAGCGCTTCTGATAAATTACGGCGGAGCGCCGGCAGGAATCAATACAACAGTTTCTTTATTTTCGTAAAGTTTTATCCATTTTTTCCCGCACAACTTATTTTCTGAAATATCAAACTGCCTTAAAAAACCAGCAGAATAACTCTTCAGTAAAAAAAATGCATCCGGCCGATATTTCTCACATAATAAATTTATTGAATCTTTGTCTCCCAAGGCAACCCCATTATAAAGTCGCCATGTTTCTTCCGGGTACAAATATAATCGCCCGTCTATGAATAGTTTCCATTTATTATTTCCCCAATAGGTCAGCGCCCCACCATATTCCCGATAGTTAAATACGCGATGAACTTCCGGTCGATTCTTCAATGCGGCAATCGCTTCGCGGGGGAAAAAAGATCTTACCTGCGGAAGATACAAGATCATCCCCGTGATCAGCGCAAGATAGATCAATCCCATGATAATGAAATTAACCTTATGAACCGGTGCATCCGGGCTCCATGCAAAGAGATGCTTCGGTCTTATCTGTTCAACCGTCTTTACAAAAAAAGGAATTGCCAGCAATGCCATATAAAAACCGAAGCGGGCAACATAAAAGGTCATCGCCGAGAAAACGGCAAACAGCAATACCTCTTGGATGCGGTAAGCTTTTCTCTTGATGAGAAGCACGATCATACCCAGGGAAAAGAAAATAAGAAACGGCGCCATAGGTGCTATCACGGACGGCGACCAGGCGGGAAACCACTCGGAAATTCCCAAAACCGTTGAGATACGCTGATTTTCTTGAGAAATCCTTATCAAGTCAAAGCCATCGGGTGTCAGGACGCAGCATATGGCAAGTATGGCCGCGCCGGCAAAAATTTCCCAAAACCAGGGTTGTAGTCTTCTCTTATCAAAATTTTGGAGGGACAATAACCCATAGACCAGAATACCAACAGGAAGGGAGGGATGAAGATTCTGCCAGAGAAGACCAATCAGTGCCAACAACAACAGTTTCCGGAAGACGGAAATTTCTGAGTAATGAAGGCAGAACAGGAGAGCGCATCCCAAAAGCGAGAAACCCTGGGGCCGGACACTGGAATTGGAATGCATGATCAAAATGCCGATGAATCCCCCGATGGCATAACTCATGATCGAATATTGTGTGTAGATAGAGAGAAAGGTGACTCTCAGCACCAGAACAAATGCAAGAGTCAACAGGACGGAATAAGCATAGCGCACCAGCAAAAGTCCACCCACTTTGTCCAAGAGTGCAAAGGCCAATTGCGCCAGCCATCCGGGATTGGTAATGGCCTGCCCTTCTCTCCAGTATATCAGCATTTCTTTATTGATGAATGAATCGAACCCCAGATAACCCAGCCTGATCTGAGTCAAAATATCACAATCATCAATGGGTCGCAGAAAAAATACGATTGTTCCTGTTAGAAAAAACCCTAAAAGAAATAAGCTGCGTCGTTTAATAATCATTGTTTGTATTATTCAACATTCACATTTGATTGTATATATCTGAAGAATGGACTGAAATTAAACCATCTTCACTCTCCGCGGCCAGAGCACAACAAAATGAACCAATCACCACGTAGTAATAATTTGCAAAGGCTTGCTTGTTGAACGCAAAAAAAAGGATCAACGTGATGCCGATTGCAAAAAAGAAATTTACCCGATGCCTCTGGTCAATCCAAACTATTGCAATCATGGTTGTTATGGCAATCGCAAAAGGAAGCCAGACCCACTGGGCCAGATTCTCCGATCTTGCTAAAGCCAAAAAACTCATGGAGTCCCAGCGGAATGGCTGGTGAAAATGAAACAATACAGCACTATTCATAAATTCTTGGATATTCCACAAAGCCAAAGGCAACGTAACTATCGCACCGGCAACGATGACCCGCCAACTGAAGGCGACAATGTCGCGCAAACGCCATGGCCGGTTTATAAGCAAAAGAGCAAGAGGTGTGATCAAGACCATGTATTGCTTGGAAACAAAAAGTAAACCGACGGCATATGGTAAACAACGCTTCGAGCGGCAATAACAGAACCAGACCACGGTCAGCATCAACACCACATAGCTATCAGTCCATGCACAGTAAAGCATTAGTGGGAAAACCGGCGTAAAGAGCAGGAAGGCGGCCGCGATCTTGCTGAATCTTCCCGGTCTGGCATAGGCAATCAGGGATGCAGATATGGCCATCGCGATTAAGCTTGCATAGCGGCAATCGCCCAAGAGAGAACCCAAAAGACTCATAAACAGTGTCAGGGGCATGTAGAGGTAACCGGCCTGCACCATGCCATTGAGGGTTGCACCAGGGCCATAAAAACGGGCAGAAAGCTCCGGTGGATAGATATCAGGACAGTGAATCGTGTACGGGTTGATCCCATGTATCAAGGCGTTTGCAGCCTTCTCCTGGACTATGAACACATCAATTGGTAGGTTGGGAAACGCTGTTATCAGGATAAAACCCGCTGTTAATTGCATGATAACGAGCATGGGAAACTTCCAACCGCCGGGCGAATCGTTGCGATAAATGAGCAACCCGGCCAGCAGCAAGGCTAAGATAAAGATTGACGGTAAAATCCAAGAAATTAACGCTGTATCCGTCATCGTGCCGACTCCTCTTCCGAGTGGATAGGAAATCAACGCTATAAACTGTAATGTAAGGCCCGCAGCAAGCAACGCCAAGAGCCACTCACGGCGAAAGCCTGCTACATGCTGCAGCGGAGCATACCAAAAGTGAAGAAGCACTATTGATGATGCTATTGAAATCGTTAGCCATATTAAGGATATTCGAGAAATGAGGCCACTATTATCATGCGTAGCTAAACCCAAAGTGACGATTGCCACCACAAGTAAAGATACACGTAGCCTTAAAGGGCTTAATTGCTGTTGTTCCAAAGAAACAGAAAATTTAGAAGGTTGTCCTGCTTGTTTCATTTTCAATTCATAACCTCTAATTTTTTACAATAGTGTCACACCAGAATAACATACCCTATTTGCATTATGCCAAGATATTCAAAATATAAAAAAAGATAGCATTGGTTGTGCTCTTGCTATACGATAATTTAGTTATTATTAACGGTAATCTTATGTTGAAAAAATACACTATTAAAATTACCATTATCATTGCGATCAGCATTATATTCTGTTCGGTATGTGCGCTCGCCGCGACTACTGACAAAAGTATACCAATTGCTGGTGAAGCTCAACAATTTTCTTATTTAGCAAAGTCATTTTTAGAGAAAAAATTATACTTTCTGGAACAGCCAGGAACATGGGATGATACTGCTGTTTATAAGGGTAAGCATTATTGGCCACAGGGTCCTTTGCCAGCGGTTCTATTAATGCCTTTTGTCTATATAGCGAATCATTGTAACATTTTTTTTAAACAAATATTTTTACAGATATGGTTACTTTTAGGGATATTTTATTTAACTTTTCTTCTAGCGAAAAGAAATGGGTTTTTGAAAATAGATTCTTATTTCCTTGCATTTGCTTTTTGCTTATCCTCAACTTTTTTAGGAGTTGGCCTAATTTCGTGGAGTTGGCAATATGCGCAAGTTGTAACAACTTTCTTATTATTTTTATCTCTTGTGGAGTATACGGGCCAAAAAAGATATTGGATAATTGGATTATTAATGGGATTAGTTTTACTTACCCGGATGACGGCAGCCTTGGGAATAATCTTTTTTTGTTTTGCGATACTTTATAAATCATCAAAAAAAATAAAGGACATTCTTTGTTTGCTAGTGCCTTTTGGAATAATGGGATTAATTCTGGCAGTCTATAATTATGCGCGATTCGATAATGTTTTTGTGCAAGGTTACATGTATCAATTATTGGCAGTTGATGTCTCTTTTAAAGCACGTGAATATGGTCTTTTGGGATTTGTGCATTTGCCAACTAATCTATATTACTTTTTACTAAGTTGTCCCTTACCGGTATTTCAAGAAGGTACGCATATATTAGAATATCCTTTTATAAGGGCTAATCCTTGGGGCATGAGCATTTTTATTACCTCACCATATTTAATGTATCTTTTTTTACTGAAATATCATGGATGGGAAGCAAGAAGTATTTTGATAACAACCTTCTTTATTTCCTTACCTATATTTTTATACTACGCATCAGGTTATTGGCAATTTGGTTATAGATATTCTCTGGACTTTTTACCTTTCTTACATTTTCTCTTAATCAGAGGAATGGATAAAAAAATCATTACCGATAAATTCAAGTTATTGATTATTGGATCGTCATTTTTTAATCTATTCCTTTATAATACCCTATGGCAAAATGGTCGAGCAATTGGCTAATTATGCTGGATCGCGGATTTCCCGGAGATCAATGGCAACTATATCATTACTCAACATATCCAAAGATTGAGTTCTTTTCAGGAATGGTACTCTTTAGAACCTATTTACCATCTCCCTTATTCCGTACTGCACCTTTGATAAAGTACCGCTGCGCGGCTGCGTTTGATAACACGCCAGTCGGGATTACTCTCGAAATATTTCTTGTAGTCTGAGTTATTTGAAAGCAAGGCGAGATCGAAGCGATAGATTTTTTTCCATGCTTCGTAATCGGACCGGTCTGCTTTTATATATTTTGTCATTAATTTGTCGCCGTAAAGTTCGCAACGGTCATCCATAAAAACTCTAAAGCCTGGTGTCTGGTACATGAGGAAGCCGCCGAAGAGCATGTCATTGAAGATGGGCGTCCCCGGCGGACGGCTTTTCTCGATGGCCTGAAGTGCAGGAAGGATTTCTACCGGCCAGTGGGAAGAATCCAGTTTGACCCATTTCTGCCCGGTTGAGGGCAATTGCGCTGAACCGTGAAAGGCGATCAGTGCAGCTACCGTTATAACGATTGGAACAAGATAACGCGAAACGGACCGCGCATTCATCTCGCGCGCCATATCTTTGACTCTAAAAGTTACTAACCCTTTCTCACCGAGGCGGCACACCCAACGGCAGTAAGGAAACATTTCCGCAATGCCGACAACGGCCATCATGGCAAAGAGAGGCGCATGCCGAATCCTTGACAGGGAAAGAAAAAACCAGACCAGGGGAATATACCAGGTGATCTTTTGATTCTTCCAGTCAATGCCTACAAGCAGCGCCAGATAAAACAAACCGAAGCAAAGCAGGAGAGCGATTGTAATGTACGAAGAGGTTTCACCGTAGTGAAGCAGAGTCACAACCGAGGCGTGCTCCTGAATCAGTTGCGATATGGCGCTGGAACCCATGATGTCCAGCCACGTTGCGGGAAGTTTCAGACCATACGGATTAACAAGTGGCGCGGCAAAACAAAGAAGAATGATAAACCACAAATGAATCAGGGCCTTCTTGTCGTGTAATGGGGACTTCAGTATCAGTGCATAGGCTAAGGTCCAACCCGCGCCCGCAACCAACAATGTGCCAAGACCTCCCAGGGCGCCGCCATGAATGTTCGACCAAATAACGAAAACCGGTATTAACCAGAAGAGCGAGGAAATGCTTTTTCTTCCCGATTCGATATCGCATAGATGTGAATAGACAATAGTTATAAAGAACATGGTGATGATATGAGGGCGGACATGAAAGTGGTGGCTGCCTGCAGCCAGAGACAAAACCAGGATAAAGGAACCCAGCGCAAGATTCATCCCGGAGCGCTCGATCCGCCAGGCCAGGTTCGAGTATAAAAGGGCTATCAGAGACACTGTCACGACAAGAAGGCCGTCGAAGCCCGCCATCCTTTGTATGACGGCCATGATGCACTCACCCAGCCACTGCTGGGCGATCCATGGTTCCCCGAAACGGGTGAAACTGAAGCTATCCCGATAAATGAGATGTGCTGTATCCAGAATACGCGCGCCGATGGCTGTGTGGGAGAAACTGCCGGGGTCGCGGAATAACTTGCTCTGTCCCGCTACGAAGAGCAAAGACCAGACAGAAACGAAGATCCATGCATGGAAACCGAATATATTTTTTAGTTTCATCCCATCATCCCAATTTAAACGTCGTAATAATAAATATAACCTTGTAATGTCCTCCGCTGGCGGAGGTGTCACGCAGTGACCAAAAGAAAAATGTCCTCCGCTGGCGGAGGTGTCACGCAGTGACGGAGGTGGATTAAATTCACATAATACTCAACTGACCAATATTCCGTATGTTGCAAAAACTTCCACCCCCTACCCCCGCCAGCGGGGGACATTACTC
>JQDQ01000065.1 GCA_000747625.2 Smithella sp. SCADC | reverse complement strand
GTCTGGCCGATCTTAAAATCATTTTTCAGTGTTGTATCAACCAACTCATTCGATTGCGTCACAAGCGGAATCAAGGCGGTGCACGTGGGAGAAATCATTCCCTGCTGCATTTGGAGCGGCTGTTGGAGAGGCTTTACTGCGAGGTTAGCCGGCTGTGCGGATTTAATTTCACCCGCTCTTGATTTTACCGCCGGTGGCGCTGCATTTACGGCGCCGGATAGCGATACAATCAATAATAGCGTTACTACAAGTCCCAAAAGGAAACTTTTATTTTTCATTGTCCTTCCTCCTTATTTGCTGAGACATCGCTTCCGAATGGCAGCACTATAAGAAGTCCCCTTTTTTATGTCAAGGGAATCTTGTTTTGAAAATACCATTTCGCGTTCAAAGGATAACGCGGCGGCAAGGAGGAGGCTCCGCAGGCGTATTATTAATACGTTGAGGAAGACGACGATCCCGATAAGCCGGGACCAACAAAGTCAGCCGAAGAAGGCGGAATGGTCTTAATCAGTAGTTTGTTGTCTTGCGTTCCAAAAGCCTTGCCCTGACAAAACCGACATGGCCTCTCAAAACATAAAATTGATCGGCAAAGGATGCCGGAACTTTCATGCTGTCTACAGTTTGCACTATCTGATCAAGGCGTGCCAGTAATTCTTTCTGTTGATCTGCACCCGTTTGAGTAATCATACTCTGCTCGAGAGCCAGCAATTGACGATACCACCGGTAAATGCGCATTTTTGTTCCCCACCTGTAAATCGCAGGTATGACACGCATTCCCGGAATTAATATTAAAACAATGGGTAGAAAAACAACCAGAATACGATTGATGAGGCTTGCCATCCAGAATGGGAAATATCTGTACAGGAAAGTTTTTCCCGATTTATAATAACGGGTGGCATCATCACTGATGCGGAATTCATGTTCCAGAGGAGCAGGAAACTCTCCCCTGCCCTGAAACAGAGTTGCCCGACCGTGAATTTCTTTTGCCGCTTCCAGAAGCAAATCAGAAAGAGCCGGATGCAAATCACTGCGGGCGATAAGTTCAACTGAAGGAGCAATTAAAGTGATGTCATGATCGGGGACATTTTTCCCAAAATCAATAGCTCCTTTCGGAAGCATCAATTTGTTCAAATAACCTACACGACGAGTATAGGCATCGGCTTGCGTAAAACTCATAAGTTGGATTCCCGGTTCGTGAAGCAGTTTGCGCATTAGTTGGGAGGATGCCGAATCCGCCATAAAAAATACGGCGTCAACTTTCCCATTTAGTAAATCCTGCGTTGCTTCCTCGTCATCCATTTCCCATAATTCGGTTGGCGCCTCCGGTGGCGCCTCCGGTTCTACTCCATTCATCGACAACAAATTTGTAGCCAGATAATTTGTGCCGCTGCCATCCGGGCCTATTGCCAGCTTTTTTCCTGTAAATTGTGAAAGAAACTCTACGGATTTGTTTCCTCTGTAAAAAACAAACAGCGGCTCGTACGCAACGCTGCCCAGCGAAACCAGATTATCAATCTTTCGTCCCTTGGCCAAACCCGACTGCACAAAGCCCACATCAGCACGATAGGAAGGATTGGATAATCTCTCCAGATTTTCCAGCGACCCTTCAGACTTGATAACTTTGAGTTTAACGCTGTTGCGGGCCAATATCTTGGCATATTTATCGGCAATTTTATAAAACATGCTGTTGTCATCACCGCTCGTCATGATGATGGTTTTAGGCGGAGTTGAATTGATAAACAAAAAAACGATCAATACAGCAACCAGAACAATTCCCAATATTCCTTGACAAGCTTCGGTAAAATAAACTAGTTATTTCAAGTTCACTTATGAGGAGAAACTATGTTGGATGTAATTAAAAAAGCTGTAAAGGAAGGACGAAAGACGCTGTCAGAATATGAATCGAGGCTGGTAATAGAATCGGCTGGCGTTTTTGTCGCAGCAGCGGCTTTAACCAAAACCAAGGAAGAGGCAATTCAGGAAGCTGAAGCAATGGGTTATCCTGTGGTTATGAAGGGATGCTCTGCCGAACTTTCCCACAAAACAGAAGCAGGTATGGTTACGTTAAACATAACCGATTCTGATCAGGTCGCACAGGTCTTTGACGAACTCACGTCCAAAGCAAAAAATCTCGATGGAATACTTGTGGAAAAAATGGTGCGTGGTTCTCGCGAATTTGTGATTGGTCTTTCACGTGATCCCAGTTTCGGTCCTTGCGTCATGTTCGGTCTGGGCGGCATATTTACGGAAGCATTAAAAGATGTGACTTTCCGCGTGGCGCCTCTAACACGTGAAGACGCTCTGGAAATGATAGATGAAATAAAAACGAAAAAATTACTCGGCGAATTCAGAGGAAGCCCGGCAGTGGACAGAGAATCCCTGGCGAAAGCTCTTATCGGAGTTGGAGATTTGGGAATTAAGTACGATTCCATCGCTGAGATTGATATTAATCCACTGATTATCTGCGGAGACAAACCGGTTGCTGTCGACGCACTGGTGGTTTTGAAATAAATGGAGACTTAAATGCTAGATTGTTTCTTTAACCCCAAAAGTGTTGCTATTATCGGAGCCTCCAGTAACGAAAACAAAGGCGGGTATCACATTCTTAAAAATGTCATGGCCGGATTTAAAGGGAAAATTTATCCGGTCAATAAAAGCTACAGTGAAATTTTAGGAATCCCCTGCTATCCCGATGTAGCTTCAATTCCCGGTAATATCGATCTTGCCATATATTTTATTCCTTCGAAAGAACTTCCGCATACGGTCAATGAATGCGCCAAAAAAGGAGCGAAGGGAATCATCATCGAATCGGGCGGATTCAATGAAGCAGGAGAAGAAGGCCAAAGGCTTCAGAAGCTTGCTTTAGAAAACGCGGCTAAAGCAGGCATAAGGTTATGGGGTCCCAATTGCATGGGGTACGTTGACGGCAACAGAACGTATGTATTTTCATTTATTCATTCCGCAGTGTGGCCGGATATTTTCAGAGGCGGAAACGTCGGCCTGATTGTTCAAAGCGGCATGCTTTCCGCCGGTTTTCTTCTTCACGCTCTCCAGGAAGGAGTCATGGGCGTTAGCAAGGCCTGTTCCATTGGCAATAAATGCGACATTGATGAAAGCGACATTCTGGAATACATGATCAACGACAGCGAAACTGAAGTAATCGGATGTTATCTCGAATCACTTGTGGACGGAAGAAGATTTATCAACCTCGCGAAAAAAACAAATAAACCGGTAATTGTTCTCATGGGAGGCAGAAGCTCCGAAGGCGCCCGGGCGGCTCAGAGCCATACGGCAAGTCTTTCGGGAAATTACCAGGTCACACGCGGCGCGTTCAGGCAAGCCGGCATAATCGAAGTATTCGATCCGGCCGAACTCACGGACATGGCCAGAGCTTTTTCCAAAAAAATGATTTATCGTCCCGGAGGCGGCACGGCTATTCTCACTTTTTCCGGAGGAGCCGGAACCATTACCACAGATTTGATGGATGATTGCGGGCTTAAGTTGGCCAAGCTTTCGAACAAGACTCTTGATTCTATCGCAGAGCTTTTTCCTCCGTGGAACAAACCCGACCATCCTCTTGATCTCTGGATAGCAATCGAGCGCCATGGCTTTGAAAAAGTATTCAGACACTCTCTTAATGCAGTAGTAAATGATCCGGCTGTCGATTCGATTATATTTCACAGCTACGCCACGCCGCTGGTTGGACGGGAATTTATCGAAGAACTCGCGGCACTTATTAAAAAACATAAAAAGCCCACTGTTTTATGGGTGGAAGGGAAAAAAGATTTCGCTGAGCATTTAAGAGACCTTGTTGAAAACTCGGGACTCCCCGCATACCGTGAAATGGGCAGATGCGTTACGGTTCTTAAGGGAATAAAACAGCATTTCGCCAAAAAACCGGCAGAATAGATTCATTGTATTCTCCCTCATCTTGGATGAAAAATATTCAAAAAGGCGGGCTTAATATTTTCTAAACTGGGCAATCTGCCGCGATATCGCCAGAAGTTTACCGTTTTCATCCCAGAGTTCGCCGTCTTCTTCCACAATATCACAGGTCAGATAATGAGAACGAAAAACTGCTTTGATCCAAGCCGTATCCGGAATATCTCTGACGCTGACTGAATATTCGATTGTTGGCACCCACGCCACAATCCCATGACTGGCCAGCACCGGCGGTGGAAAAGAATCAGCAATTAAAAGAAGAGAAAGAGCATCCCATGGACGGTCATCTTTGAATTTTATCCATCCCTTTTGTTCGGAAACCGGCGATAAATTACTTTCACCTTTTATCCATCCGGCGCAGGAAGGCGCCAGCAAAACATCCATGTGATCATATAATGTATATGCCGGCACATGTGGAAATAGAAAACATTCTTCCCGCGCAGGCATTTCCGGTGCATCTTTTTCGTACCGTTTCGCGCTTTGGTCGCAGCTATTTTCATTCATTAATGTCGCCCAGGCACGGGTTCTTTCCACACCATCCTGAATCAGGCTGGCCTGATAGCGATTTAATGAATACCTTGTGGAAATAGCTTCCACCGCCACTTTGGATTTCTTTTCCGTTTCGCATTTGCCAAGAAAATTAGCGGTAACGATGACCGGCCATTTTTTATCACTCTTTTTTTGCATGGCCGCAGCCAGAAAAGCCGTTAGATTTCCGCCGTTAGGATTTGCATTGATCGACCAGTTGGGGGAAACAATTCCTTCAAAATCAAATTCATCTTTTTGTTCCAGCAGAACGTCTTTGTCAAACAGATACATAATCACACCTTATTTGCATTTGCCCGAGAGCTATTTATCTTTCCAAAAATCAGGAATTTAATCATCCTCTACCACAGAAAGAATGTATCCAGATCAGATATCCGGCCATCATAATCGAAGAAATTAAGCGGCGAGTGAACAGAGAGTATTTTTTGCGGATTAAACCCAATACTGTTCACTTA
>JQDQ01000064.1 GCA_000747625.2 Smithella sp. SCADC | reverse complement strand
AATCATTTAGAGGAAGCATTACGCAATTTGGAAAACAATCCAAATCGTGTGCATTCAATCGTCGCGTGACCTTGGATAATTAATGCACTGTAGATTTAGAAATGGAATTACATACCATTTGATCATGGAAAGATCCCTCAGTCCGCATAAAGCTTGTTGGGTTGCTTCTGTCATAGGACCTCCTTGTGTCTAAGGTGTAGTCAATATCTTGCCCCTCAGGCTTAGCATGATTTCTTGCATCGGGATTATTTTGTTTGCCTCTTCCATTCCTTTTCTGACAATTACGGGCATTCCTGAACAGCAGGGCACTTCCATAACAACCACAGTGATACCCTTGATGCCTGCGGTTTTAAAAATATCGGCAAACTTTCCAACATATTCCTGGACGTCATCGAATTTCGGACATCCCATCATGACTATTTTCCCTTTCATCAGATCACGATGAAGGGTGGGAAAGGCGACGGCCGTGCAGTCCGCGAGAACTAGCAGATCGGCTCCTTTAAGAAAAGGGGCACTGGCCGGTATCAGTTTTATCTGTATCGGCCAGTGGGTTAGAGACGATTCTTCTTCTTTTTCCTTTTCAATCTGCGCAGGCTTATTTGCCGTCTCGCAGGCGGATGTTTTTTCAAAAATCTGGATATGTGTTGACGGGCATCCGCACGGCAGAGTAAGCTTTATTTTTTCAGTCATGTGATGCTTGACGGCTTTTTCATCAAAAGGAGGAGCTTCGCGCTCGACAATGCGGAGTGCTCCTATGGGGCACTCTCCGATGCAGGCGCCAAGACCGTCGCAAAATGTGTCCGAAACAACCTTGGCGTTGCCGTCAATTATTTGCAGGGCGCCCTCGGCGCAACCCGTCACGCAGTTTCCGCACCCATTACACAACTCTTCATCAATTTCGATGATCTTGCGTAATATTTTCATAACGTCACCTTTTTAAAAAATTATTGTCCCTTGATCATCGCCTCAACATCCGTCTTCGGATCAGTAATCGGTTTAATATTGAAATTCTCCACAAGAACCTTGAGAACGTTCGGCGATGCAAATGCCGGCAGTGTTGGCCCGAGGCGGATTCCTTTCACACCCAGAAAAAGGAGTGCCAGAAGCACAGCCACAGCCTTCTGTTCATACCAGGCAATGTCGAAGGAAATCGGCAGTTCATTTATATCTTTCAGTCCCAAAACTTCCTTGAGTTTCAGTGCGATAACGACCAGCGAATAACAATCGTTGCACTGCCCCGCGTCCAACACTCTGGGAATGCCGCCGATATCGCCCAGAGCAAGTTTGTTATAGCGGTACTTGGCGCAACCTGCTGTCAGGATTATCGTATCTTTGGGAAGTTCACGGGCGACATCCGTATAGTAGCTTCGTGTTTTATGCCGTCCGTCACAACCGGCCATGACAATAAAGCGCTTGATTGCTCCTGATTTTACCGCGTCCACAACCTTATCGGCCAGCGCGAGGACCTGATTATGTCCAAATCCGGTAACCAGTTCGCCCTTTTCCAGTTCCTTCGGTGGCGCGCATTTTTTTGCCAGAGCTATAATTGCGGAAAAATCTTTTGCGCCACCTTTGGCTCTGGACGGAATATGTTTAAGTCCGGGATAACCCACAACGCTGGTTGTGAATATCCTGTCTTTGTACGAATCCTTCACCGGTATTATACAATTGGTCGTCATCAGAATGGGACCGTTGAATGAATCGAATTCCTCCGCCTGTTTCCACCAGGCGTTTCCGTAGTTTCCCGCTAAATGAGAGTATTTTTTAAACGCGGGGTAAGTATTCGCCGGCAGCATTTCTCCATGCGTGTAAACATCCACGCCGGTTCCCTCAGTCTGTTTCAGGAGTTCTTCCATATCCTTGAGGTCATGGCCGGAAATCAGGATGCCTGGATTGCCTCGGACGCCGATATTGACCTTGGATATTTCAGGATTTCCATATGTAGAAGTGTTAGCCTTGTCCAGAAGGGCCATGGTATTGACTGCGCATTCTCCGGCGCGCATGACCATCGCTACCATTTCATCAACGCTCAAATCCTTGGTCGTTGAGACAAGCGCTTCCATTAGGAAATTATAAATCTTCTTATCCTCTAAGCCCAACACGGCGGCGTGTTCCGCATAAGCGGCAATGCCTTTGATTCCATAAATCAGCAGCATCCGAAGCGAACGGACATCTTCATTCTCGATGGAAAGAATACCGACATCGGCGGCCTTCTTTGTGAATTCAGCGGCATCATCCGAGAACCACACGGCCGAATCGTGCAAAGTTCCCGGCATATCCGCCCCATATTTTTTCTTTAATTCATCCCGTAATTTCAGCGCCTCATGGATGAGTGCAATGATTCTGTCGCTGTCAAAGTTTACATTTGTAATCGTCGCGAAAAGTGCCTCCACGGTGAAACGTCCGTATTTGCTATTCAAAGTTCCTTTTTCTTCGGCCTTTTCGGCATAGATCGCGAGACCTTTCAGGACATAAATCAACAGGTCCTGAAGGTTAGCGGTTTCCTCCGTTTTGCCGCAGACACCCCTGATGTTGCAGCCTACATTCTTAACTGTTTCCTGACACTGGTAACAAAACATGTGAAACCTCCTGTATTAAATTGATTCGTTGTATTTTTGTTTGCCACTGTATATTAAATAATACGGTATTACCTTGACTTATGTTAAGAAGAATATATATTTTTCACCAAAGGGACAAAATCCATGAAAAAAGCGCGTGATATCCTGCTAAAAAGCCGGCTTTTCGGCGGCTTACCCGAAGAGCATACCGCCGAGATCGAAAAAATAGCGGTCAATAAATATTTCAATAAAGGTGAAATCATCTTCTACGACGGAGACGAAGGCGTCGGTTTTTATCTTGTCGCTGCGGGGAGTGTCAGTGTTTACAAGATCTCGCCCGAAGGAAAAGAGCAAATACTCCACATTGTCAAAGAAGGCGACACCATCGGCGCTGTTCCTGTATTTTCGGGAAAATCATTTCCCGCCAACGCACGGGCAATTTCCAAAAGCCATCTCTTATTTTTCGACCGGAAAAAGTTTATCCAACTGATAAAAAACAAACCATCTCTCACGATGAATATTCTGGCGCTGCTCTCCATGCGTCTGCGGGAATTTACCATTCAGGTGGAAAATCTGTCACTCAAGGAAATACCAAGCCGCCTAGCCGCCTATCTCCTTTATCTTTCGCAGGAGCAGGGGAGCAAAGATCTCATTAAACTCAATATTTCCAAGGTGCAACTTGCCAACCTTCTGGGCACGGGACCGGAATCACTATCCCGCGCGTTGGGAAACATGAAGAGTAAGAATCTGATAGAGGAAAAAGGCGCCAATATCAGACTGATTAACCGCGGCATGTTGGAAAAGCTTTCCGAGAACGGCAAAGACTTCCGATGAAAGAGCTTCGCGGAGGCCGTCAACTTCTTGAGTTTGATGTTGGCGACGACGATAAGCACCAAGGCAAAAGCCACGAGGGCCCCCGCCTCAAATAGAATAATCGACAACCCGGCGCCTTTTAAGTAAATGTTCTTTGAAATTGCGACGAAAAAGCGGGAGGGCACAAGGTAGGTTAATCCTTCAGTACGACATCCAGCATGCCGATTGCGAAGTAGGGCGTCAACTTTCCTACGATCAATTCACTAGGTTTAAGCGGCGTGGTAATCAACTGCTCCATGGTTCCATTCTCCCATTCGCGGGCAATGGTGAGAGACGTCAACAATGCAGCAATGACCATCATAATCACCGCAATCAGACCTGGTATAATGTAGTTCTTTGCTAGTACCTACTTGCCGAAAAACGATGTCATCTCGAAGGAACGGAGTGACTGAGAAATCTGCGAGATCACTAAATAGATTTCTCCATGCTGCTGTCCCGCAACGCCTCATCGGCGGGAAACCAGCGGATATCCGGGTCGAGAATCGCGTGCGGTGATTGCGGAAAGTCTTTATGCAGTGCCATTAGTCACCTCTTTATCGTATTGCGCCATTGTCATCTTGATCTATCGTGCGAGATTTCTCTCTGCGGTCGAAATGACACTTCGACCGTCATTCATCTGTCATCTCTGTTGTCATCTCGACCGAAGGGAGAGATCTCAAACCACCCATCACTCAAATCCTTCCACTCAGGATTGACGGCGACAACCAGATTGTCCTTCTTCTCTCGGCGCCATTTCTTGATTTCCTTCTCCCTTGCTATCGCGGCGAGGACATCACTAGGAGGCTGTCCGAGAATAGCAAAGTCAAATTTATTACCACAATATATAGTGTGTTATTATGTTAACAAATACAATATAATGTGGTCGAGAAATCATTTTTTGAGTTCTCGGACAGCCTCCTAGCTTCCTCGAAATAGACCAGCTTGTTTACGTTGTACTTTTCCGTAAAACCCGGAACCATCTTCGTCTTATGCTCATGCACCCGCCGCTCAAGATTGTTGGTTACGCCGACGTACATGACCTTGTCGTTCTTGTTCGTCAATAGGTATACGTAATAGCGATGCTCTCCGGGCATGAGATTTCTTCCTTCGGTCGAAATGACAGCATCGTTTGTCATTCCGAACGAATGTGAGGAATCTATCCCGATGTAGTGCTGGCGCTCGTATTTGCCTAGATTAAGGATTTCAAAAGCGCGGTAGTCCTTGCCCTCGGCCTTCAACTGCCGCTGCACACCGATCAACCGCTTGCGGGTGGTGTGAATGCCAAACTTGCCCAGGTCGCTGACGATCCACTTCCTCCCCAGCTTTTCCGCCACCGCCGCCGTCGTGCCGGAACCGCAGAAAAAGTCGGCGATGAGGTCGCCTTTGTTGGAAGAAGCTTTAATTATGCGTTCGGCGAGTTCGGCTGGCTTTTGTGTAGGATATCCGGTTCGATCCTTTGCCACTTGGTTTAATTGAGGGATGTCGTCCCAATAGTCTAAGCAGAGAGTACCATCCTTCATATAGTAGCGAAAGGTCAATTCAGGATGTTTGATCTCCCATTCTGGGGCTACATCACGTGCGCCTTTAATAGGGCTATCTTTTAGAAATCGGCCCATTAGACGATAATGACCGTTTTCATCTTTGTACTTGTATCTGGCCTTCTGTTCTTCGTTAAGCGACTTCATGATCGCTTCATAGTTGTAAATCCAGTTTGCCGATTTTGTGTAGAAATAAATCGTGTCATGGCGGCGACCATACGCAACCTTTGGAATTCGCCCGCCTGTGTAGCACCACGAGATCTCGTTCCGAAAGCCCGCGTTGTCATTATCCCCACCTCGCCCAAACACCTCGTCCAAAACAACACGAATGACACTGTTTACTCGTGGGTCACAATGCACATAAATACTCCCATCCTCCGTGAGAAGGTCGTGCATGAGGACCAGTCGTTCATAAATCATGGAAATGAAAGAATCGGTTCCTTTGCCCCAGGTGTCGCGGTAGGCAATTTCTTCGAGGATGCCAGGCTTCTTGGTGAACGTCTCGGTTGGTGAGCCTGCCGAACCACCGATCTCGATGTCCATGCTGAAATCCGCACCCACGTCGAAGGGTGGATCAATGTAGATGAGTTTAATGCCGCCCTGCTTCTCAATCTCCTCGCGCAACGGGCCGTTCTTCAGCGATGAAAGGATAAGCTTGTTGTCGCCCCAGATCAGTTTGTTCGTCCAGCCCTTGAGCTGACGGCCACGCTCGTCAAAAAGTAATCCTTGTGATGATGTGTCCTCTGGTTTTTCGGCGCGCGGCTCGTCCACCTGCTCGATCACCTGGAAGGGCAGGACGATATTGCAGACCTCGCTGGTCTTTCCATTCCAGACCAGTTCGACCTCGCGCTTGTCGGCAAACAGCAGAAAACGATACTTATCCGGCAACGGCCTGTCCGCCTCAATAAAGCGGATAATCTCCTGCTGTTCCTGTTCAGTCAGTCGTGGCATAAAAGTTCTCTCCTTCGCGGTGTTACCCAGTTTCAAACCGAGGGACAATTAAAGAAAACATAACACAGCGCTTTAGCCGCCGGCGCAGTCGGTTAGTGCAAGCGATTGTTGAACTTTTCATCGGTTCAATATTCATCATTGTGGTTCTAACTGCTCTTTGCGGCGCTTCTTTGTCGGCTCACGTCGTTTGATAAGCTGTTTTGAAAACACTCGTAGCGCTTCGATATCGGTGAGTAGTTCATCAGGTGCAGGGCGGTCATGATGCAAAGCCTTTGACTTGTCATGGCCTATCATCCAAGTGCTGGCCTTCGACATGTGGAGATCGACATGATGGATGTCGGAGTCTTCAATGGCTACTTCGATGAGTTTGAGTGTCTGCACGCTGTTCCGATATCGGCATACAACGTTATAGAACAGATCGTCCTCAACACAAGATTCCCAAGCTTCACGCAATAACCCGTAGACATAGGCCGTTTCTTTGTTGTACTCGGCCATATTGTCTGGATAAAGCGGTTTGATCTTCTGCACCAATTCATCTAGGTATTGCGCCCGTTGATTGACCTTCAGGGTATACCAGGGTGCGTCGCCTGTCGTGACACCGGCCAATTTGCCAACACGGCGCAGTGTATGCACGGCAACACCAACGGGCGTACCGGCCTTCGCAAGTGCGATGGCGGCGTCCTGCAATTCCATGAGGAAGGCTATGTTGTGTGTGAATATAATTACCTGCCGTTTCAGACCCTCGCGCGCGAGCCGAGCAGCGATTTTCCCGGTGAAAACATGATCAAGCGATGAAACCGGATCATCCAACACGATCGCGTTGGCATGTGGAGCAATCTGAAGTTCCGCCAAAAAGCCAGCAATCGCGATGACACGCACTTCCCCCTCACTGAGGATTTGAGATATGAACGTCCGGCCTAGCATTTTTGCGCCCTCCAACTGCATCTCGTGCGCCGTCTCTCCGGCATCTCCACTGGCTTTCAGCGATATAGGCACCTGTGTCATGCCTAACGCAAAAAGTTCTGTCTTGAAGGCATTTAGCAACTCCGGGGTTAAATTCTTCCGGATTATCGTTGTGCCTTGCCGTGTGATCTCTTGCGTACGAAGGGTGGCGGCGGCGCAGCGCAGTTCGGCATTGCGCCGGACCTTTGCGACAAATGCACCGATATCAGCTTTCCTTGCACTAAGCGCTTTTCTCGATTTGAGTTCTGCGACGTTGGCGATGAGCTTCTTATACTCCTCAGGTTTAGCCGCGTTCGTGATATCGGTAGCTTTTTGGGTGAGTGTTTTGGCAACTGATCGTAATGCCACTTCAACGGATGCAGGCCAGGGTGGCAACAAAGCCGCCTTCTGCGGGTCTGCGCCTTCTACGAGCAAAGCGAGCACTGCAGCTTTTCGCGTGGATACCGCCGCATGGTAGGCTCGCAAACCATCTGCCGCCTTGATGTCCAGAATGGCAATCTCGTCACAAATCGGTTCGAGCGCCGCGTCGGACAAGGGAGCCACTGCTTTGACCTTGTCGCACAACAACTTCAGCGCATTGCGCTTGGCAACGAGCACAGTGTTTGTGGCATCCTCCATAAACTTCTTGAAGCGACCAAAACGGGCAACCGCCTCCTCGCCTAGTGGTTGCTGACACAGCACGCAGACTGCATCATCTGTCTTCGGGAAAGATTCGCCGGGATAGGCTATCTCTTCTGAGTATTGTTTCGCCGCTTTGTAGAGAATCTCCCATTGATTGGTGGATGCAACGCCAGGCAGTGTTTCGGGCGTTTTCCGTTCGGCCACGGCAGACGCGCGCGCGAGTTGTGCGGCGTTCACCTCCGATAGAGCCTTCTGGATGACTTCGTTCGTCAGATTCGCACACGCTGTAACGAGGATAGCCACTGCACTGGCCGCATCGTTGATCCGTCCCTTAACCTTGTCGAGGCGGGCGACCTCTTGAGTCGCTTTGGTGGAGTCTGAGGTCCGCGCGAGCTCTTCTTGTTTGGCCAATTGCACTTCATCTTGTGGGGTCCAATGCGTTGCAATTTGAATAGCCTCGTCTTGGGTAGTTTCCGACAATAATTCAAGAAACTTCGCCGAAGTAGTGCCTGCCACAACGGATGAATCCTGGACAGGCGTTGGGACCTTGATCTCTACTTCCACATCTGCCTTGACTTTCCGGACGATCTCCGCCAACTTCTGAAACACGTCGCCACCATAGGGCAAATAGCTAATCTCGTTTCGGTCATCCGTGATGACTCGAGCGCAGCGATTGTCAAACACTGTTATATTGGTCAAGATAGGGTCGGTGAGGATATCTTGAGTCCAAATAATGTCTTTTGGCTTGCCGTCCTGCTTAATTTTCAGTATCGCGGTTGGCGTACCGGTTGGTGCCGTCGCAAAAACATTTGGAAGAATGTGCTCGTCCTTATCGCGAGCTTGACAAGCCAGTTTCAGGATTCGGGAGTAACCGGACTTACCGGAGCCGTTGTCGCCGTACACCACCGTCACACCACTTTCGGCGAAGGGCTGTGTTTGGCCAGACTTGATGATATTGACGTTTTGGACGTTATCAATCGACAGCAGTTTGATCACAACTTTTGTTGCGGGAGCACCCGAGAATTTACCCGCAGTCGGGGGAACAGGCGTCACGTTTTCCGGAAGTGGTGCAAGTTTCAAATCCGCTTTGGCCAAAGCCAATATCTCAGAATAATCCTGAGCGCTGAGCGGCTGTTCGCCCGTCGCCAACAGACGACGTACAGCGTCTCCTTGCCACGCGGGTAAAAAGTTGGCCCACGTAATCACATCGTCAATTGTAGCCATAACATACCCCCCAGCCTGACATGAAGACTTTCCCAATATAACGCCCGCTACAGTGGAACAACCACAGCCTCGCCAATAAAAGCATATCTTTCAGGAACACAGGTAAAGATGACGATCTGACATTCCCTGGCGGCTACCGCCAATACGGCGCCCATCAACTTCAAACGCTCCTGGCCGGTATAACCAAGAGCATCATCCAAAATAACCGGTGTTCCGCCATCCTTTGCCATTGTTTTAACAACAGTCATACTGTAACAGGGCCTGAAATCATCGGGTTCCTCGCGAGCAAGAAGCTCCTCCAGTTCGATGCGGGGCGTAGCGACAGCCTTGCCGGTTCAGTTAGAGATCTCGGCAGTGCGCGGGCTCTTCGCGTCTCCGCGTGGTAGGTGAAGTTTAATGGTTGCCGATGTCATATGCTCTCCATAGGCCTACTCGGCTTCAGCGGGACCCCCCGGCGATCCGTTTAGGCGGATTTTCTTTGCATCTCTCTTGAGTGGACAATTCCAAGTAGCCCGTCAATCGCTATATCTTCGTCGAGCAGAGGCCAGTGGATACCATATCCGGAAGGAGAAACCTCGAATGTATTCCGCTCTGCTTCAGATGCCTTATCAAGTAAGGGCGATATGTCTTTTATTTTGAATTTCTTTTCGTCTCCATCAATGGTTAATGTCATGTACTCGCCACTTAAATGAAGATTTTTAATTTCTTTATAGGTTTTCATTTATGCATCCTCCTTTGAAACTCAGCCCATTGCTCTTCAATATACTCAAAATGGTCATAAATTATTTGCCTTATTTCACGCCTGTCCTTTGGAGACAAATTGAAAGCAAATGCCTCCTCAACATTGAAATTTTCCCTGTCAAGCCAATATTTGCATTCGGTATCTCCCTTTTGACAGTGAACATGAATGGGCTCATTGCCTTCATTGGCATAGAAGAAAAGCCTCCACCCCATTATCAGTAATATTGTCGGCATCGTTCCTCTTTACAACCTTAATCTAAAGTCAGATCTGAAATAATACTAATCTCTTGACGATTTTTTCACAACCATTTTTTGTCTTTACAGGTGATCCGGCCGTTCTTCCATGATCTTGCCATCCTGAAGCACGATGACACCAACGCCTGCCTGCTGGGCCCGCTGTCGGGCCTTCCGGGCCGCGCGCTTTAATGCAATTTCCGCATTGATAAAATCAGGATCGCGTTTTTTTCCACCTGCGGTGGAATCCAGTTTTTTCGGACTCATTGTATCCCCCCTCTTCGACCAGTATCGGCGTTCTCGATGAATTATCGTAAAGCGCCCATTCATCGACAATCGGTTTGTATATTTCTTCAAAATTACGGAGACCTGACATGAATCTGCGGCGGCTGCGGCAATTAAATCAGCGTTGACAAAAATGGGACAGTCGGCCTCATTGGGTAGAAACTCCTCGGCAAAGGTCGTTTTGCCGGCGCCGTTTGGCCCGGCAATGATGATGATTCTACGTCCTACCTTCTTGTTCATCTCACCCTTCACTCGTCACAATTCCTTGCATCCTATCTGTTGTCTTTGCACTCGCGAACTCGTTGTCTTCCCTCCCCGATAAAAGCATATCTTTCAGGAACACAGGTAAAGATAACAATCTGACATTCCCTGGCGGCTACCGCCAATACATAAACATTCTTATCCGCTATTCTATATAATATCTTTGTAATCTCCGTGCCAGACATCAAACTCTTCGCCTATCTTCCAAGTCTTTACATCCGGTCGTGCATCCAGCCATGCCGTAATTTTATTTAGTCTTTTATCAGGATCAATCAAATCCTGGCTTGCAGATGTAAGTATTTTAATTTTCATGCTATGGATTTTTCTATATTTTTCTTAGCAGTATTCAAATCAACAAATACATCCTTTCCATTACTAATTCCATTTTCTCTATCATTCAAAACTTTCTCATGCCAAGGTGGCGATGATATGCTGTCTGCTTTTTTACATAAGTCATCCCAAATAGTTTCCATAGTTTGAAATTTCTCTTCCATCGACATTTTCTCAACAGATAAAGCAATTCCCATATCTTCTTCTCCTTTCTGTTGTCTTTCCAACAGCGCCGTTGATTTAGCGTTTGATTATTTAAGCCAATTTGCTATAAAAATCAAACAATTATTATTGAACTCATGCTACCGCCGATACGGCGCCCATCAATTTCAGCCGCTCCTGGCCGGTATAACCAAGAGCATCGTCCAAAATAACCGGCGTTCCGCCATCCTTTACCACTATCATGGACTCATCAACAGGCAAAATAAACTCCCGCTTTGCCGCAAAGTCCGTATACATGCGGATTTCATAATTTCGGGGCGCGGTTTGCCAAGTCCCGTTCAACTGCTCCCACCGCATAAATCGGCGTCAAACAGCGTTTCCCTTTACCTTCGCTGTTACGCGCAGACAATACATACGATCGTTCCGGATGATACCGTGCTTCAAAAACATCAAGGCTTTTCGAGTGCGTCACTCTGCCCGATTTGACTTCCAGGGGAACAATACCAAGATCGGTTGAAAGCAGAAATTCAATT
>JQDQ01000063.1 GCA_000747625.2 Smithella sp. SCADC | reverse complement strand
AAGTATGCACTAGTACCTACTTGCAGAAAAACGATGTCATCTCGAAGGAACGGAGTGACTGAGAAATCTGCGAGATCACTAAATAGATTTCTCCCTGCGGTCGAAATGACAAATCACGAACTTCTGCAAGTAGGTACTGCAATATCCACCTCAGGAAAAAGGAATGACAGTCTTTGTTATTGCGGCACAGGAAAACATGGCTTAGGTATTGCTGAAATTTCTAAGAATTACGGCTAAAAACCTGCTCAAAAATTATCTTGACAATTATTGTTATCTTGTGTTTTGCACAACATAATAAATTTATCTTGCGCCTGGCGTAGAGAAACAATCTCTATGTTCAGTAAAAGCGCAGGATATCAGTGAAGCAGAAGTCGCTTTTAGAAAATACCCGTTTTCTAAAAGCGGAAATTATCCACTCTTTAATTATAAGGAGGAAAGAATGAAGAAATTTTGGTTGGTTTTGTTGTCGCTGGGGCTGGTCATGGCCTTCAGTGTGTCGGCCTTCGCGGTTGACGTCAAGGTCAGCGGCGAATATTATGCCGCGGGAATGTACTTAAACAAAACTACGGTAGCGGATCCCTTGATTTATAATGTTGGGCACCCTGCTGAACGTGCTAATCCCAGCACCGCGTTCTTTTATCAGAGACTGCGCGTGGGTACGGATTTTGTCGTATCTCCGTCCTTGAAACTGGTTACCCGTTTTGATGCCATGGAAAGAATCTGGGGCGGCAAAAGATCAGATCCGGGAACTTCCGATGTGCTGTCCGCGGGAACCAGAGCGGAAAATGAAAACATCGCCTTTGATTTGTGCTATATTGATTATACTTCTCCCATCGGTAAGTTCATCGTCGGTTACTACAAAGACTACGACTGGGGAACAATTTTCGGCAATAAATATGGCGCCAACGGAATGTCCAACGGTCAGATCGCCTATGTGGTTCCTATTGGACCAGTCTACATTTCAGCCAACATAATTAAGGAAACTGACAGAAGCGCCAGCGCTGTTACCCCTGGCGCCTCAACAACCGATCAGGACTACGACTCTTACCGGCTGGCAGCCACTTATAAAGCCAAGAACATCCTAGCCGGTCTTCTTTTCCTCTGGGAACGTGATGCAACCGGAAAAGCCAATGGTTTAACCCTGCCTTCCGGCGCCGGTTTAGAACCTTATTTGCTGAACGCCTATGCCTTGACGCCTTATTTTAAAGCTACTTTCGGGCCTGTTTTTGTGCAGGGCGAATTCGCGTGGGGCTTTGGTAACGCGGCCAAATGGGAGGATGACTATACCGGTATGGCTAAGATCAGTATTAACTCTATTAGCGCCTTCCTTGATGCTACCGCCAATTTCGGCATGTTCTACGTAGGCGGCTCTTTTGCTTACCTCTCCGGTGATGATCCTGATACCAATGATAAACTGGAAGGCAGCGGTAATCTTCTGGCCGTTAATACCGGCGGTTTGGACTGGAATCCCTGTTTGATTATGTTCAACAATGACATTACCTACTGGGTAGGCGGTATACAAGGCAATGGTTTATGGCCAGCCAATTCCTATACCGAAGTCGGCGGCACAATGAAGAATGCCTGGTTCTTCCAGGGTAGGGTTGGTGTAAAGCCTACACCGCACTGGGATGTCATGCTGTCACTTTCTTACGCAGCCGCCGACGAGAAACCGGGGCATTATTATTATCCACCTCCTCAACTCTATCATTACAACAACACCAACGGCACCTATGGAACGGAAATAGATGTTACCGCTACCTACAAAATCACCAACAACCTAACCTATATGCTGGGCGCAGGTTATCTCTTCACCGGAGATTACTATAAAGGTTACGAGCCTGCCTATAGTGCTTATGGCCTTAAAAACGAAACTGATGATAACTACATGCTCATCAACAAACTTACTCTTACTTTCTAAGAGAGAGCGGCGCGTTCAGGGAATAACCTGATAACCTGAAGGTCACGCGAGGTCACACGACGCGCCCTGCCTGATTGCAGGGATTGTTCCCCCGGCATACGCCGGGCAGGCCTCGCAGTCCGATGAATAAAGCCCTCGGAGAAACTAATTCTCCGAGGGCTTTAATGTTTTTTGACTAATCCTCATAAAATGGGCTAAACATCTTAATATGTCCTCCGCTGGCGGAGGTGTCACGCAGTGACGGAGGTGGAAAAAATTCACGTAATACGTAAATGTCCAATATTAAGTATGTTTTAAAAACTTCCACCCCCTACCCCCGCCAGCGGGGGACATTCCTCATTACGCACAACCAATATTTGCTATTGTGACACAGTCTCCTACGCCGGGCAGGCCTCGCAGTCCGAAGCACGGCGTGTTGGGGA
>JQDQ01000062.1 GCA_000747625.2 Smithella sp. SCADC | reverse complement strand
GCTTCATCTCGTTTGTTGACGTTGGTATAAAAATTACCCAATTGCATAAAACTTGTTGCATCATTAGGGGCAATTTTTGTTGCTTCGATATATTCACGCTCAGCCAAATCTTTGTTTCCTGACCGTAAATAAAATTCGGCAAGGGCAAAACGTCCCCGTAATGACTTCTCATCAGCCTTCACGGCAGCTTTGAGCATTTCTTCAGCACTGGATAAATCTTTTTTGATTATATAAAGGTTGGCAAGATGAAGATATGCCTTCAGTTTATTTTCTCCTTCAAGCGCTTTTTTACTCTCTTCGATCGCCCCATCCAGATTTTTATCCATAAGATAAATATTGCTCAAAAGCATATGAGCGGAAGAACTTTTTGCATCTTTGGTTAAAATCAATTCGGCCTGTTCTCTGGCCTTCCTGGTATCTCCGGACAGAAGGTATAACCCGCCTAACTGATTATGGGCTTCTGCCATATCCGGATTTATTTCCACTGCCTTGGTCAGCGCGGCATATCCTTCCCTCACCATCCCCGTTTTCAAATAGGCCATTCCCAGTTTATAATAAGCTTTCGAATGTTTTGGTTCCAACTGGATTATATTTTTATATTCAATAACAGCTTCTTTAAGCTTATTTTCTGAAAAGTATGTTTCCCCTTTCTTCCAGTGACGTTCAATCTTTGACTCTTTGGAGCAACCGGAAATCAAGAAAAGAAAAGCGATAACTGATAAGATGCAAATCGCGAGATACATCCTTCTTTTTTCTAAATACATGCCTGTTATCTCCTTTTGGGGTTAGGATAAATTAAAGTATAAAATTTATTTATTATAGCCATTCGTTATTTCTTTTTCAAGAGATAAATGGTTTCCTTACAAAAAAGCTGGACACGCTTATTTTTATTTGCTAATTTACTCCCGTTGAGCTAGATTATATTGTGTATAAATAGAATTTCCCAAAAGATGAGGTAACAATTATGAAGAAAGGCCTGATTATTTTTTTATCGGTGGTTTATATATTTTGTTTTTTTATCTATGCACAGGATGTTGCCGCTGGAAACCCTGCTGAAAAAATACAAAAAAGTGCGGCATCCGATACCTCGAATAAAATAACTGATGATAAACAAGCTAAAGACAATAAAAAAGTTGCCGGCGATGTTGCCAACGAAATTGATAAGTATATAATCGGTCCTGAAGATGTACTCGATATTTTTGTGTGGAAGGAAGAATCTCTTACCAAAACTGTTCCTGTCCGTATTGACGGCAAGATATCCCTTCCTCTGCTGGATGATATTCAGGCTGCCGGCTTAACCCCGTTGCAACTTAAAGAAGAAATAACCAAAAAACTTAGTGGATTCGTAGATAACCCGACAGTAACGGTAACAGTGAAAGAGGCCAACAGTTATAGAGTCTTTATTTCCGGTGAAGTTAAACAACCTGGAATTGTCCATATCCGCAGTGAAGTTACCCTGGTTAAACTGATCATCATGGTTGGCGGTTTTACAGAATGGGCAAACAAAAGAAAAATTTCAATCATAACTAAGGAAAACGGCAAAGAAAAAAGGATTACAGCCAATTATAACAAAATAATTGATGGAGACATACCGGATATCGTAATCAAGCCCGGAGATACTGTAATTATTCCTTAAATGTGCCATTTCCATTAACCTGGTTTCCAGTTTGGAGTTTTTTTAAATTAGTGCTTAATTTCAATATTAACCGTGTCATTTCGAAGGAACGAAGTGACTGAGAAATCTTTAGAATCATTGAATAAGATTTCTCCCTTCGGTCGAAATGACATCTCAGTGACTTTTGCAAGTATGCATTAGCACCACAGTTGTAAATGCATTCATGAAAGGCTTAATATTATGAATCTTAAACGCGTTATACGGGTTTTTATTATATTTTCATGCATCCTTACGGCTACTTACGTTTATGCAGCCGATATTCTCAGCCAAATTCATCCCTACATCAGCGTGAAAGGCGAATACAGCGACAATCTTAATCTGACCCACGAAAATCAGAAAAAGGATTTCTACACTACAATTTCACCCGGTGTTAAATTCTCCAACATGGATGCCAAGTCCGGCATTGATCTGGATGCATCAGCCGGTGCTGTTTTTTACAATGACTATACCGATCTAAATTATATCAGTGCCAATGCCAATTTGAATGCAAAATATCTGACCAGTTCTCATTTTAATTTTTATTTAAAAAATTCATACATCCGCTCGGACAACCCGATGGAAAGAGAATTTTTCACTACAACTCAAGACAACAAATTTGTTCTGGCTACCGAAACACAAAGAGGTATTTACTGGCGCAATGTGGTTTCCCCAACCGTCGAATATCAATTCGGGCCGGAAAGCCGCGTCGGTGTAAATTATCGCAACAATGTTTACCAAACAGCAGCCATAGGCAGCGAAAACAGTATGGAAAATTATGTCAGCCCGTTTATTACATACTGGCTCAACAGGCAAAACGGTATCTCGCTGAGCTATGCTTACGCAAACGGTCATTTCGAAACGTCTCCGGACTTAAACGCTCACAAAGTTGAAGCCTCATATATGCTGCGCTTCACACCCAAAGCGACCGCTTCTTTAAACGGCGGTTATACAAAACAAGAATATTCGGATAATTCTATGAATTATGCCATTTACGAATCATCGCTGGGCATATCCTACTTGTTCAGTTCCACACTCTCCGCATCCGCTCAAGCCGGATATTACTGGCAGAATCAGGAAATCGGCCAGAATAACAACGGCGTTACATTCAAGGCGGATATTACACAGAAGGATGCCCGCACCACTTATAATCTCAGTGTTCAGGGCGGCTACACCCAGGATTTATTTACCGCTCAAAATCTTGGCTTTCGGAAATATTACCGGGCAACTGGAAGCATCACTCATTTCCTGGACAGACAATTATCCATCGGCTGTTTGGGCAGCGTGGAGAGATCGGAATCAGAATCGGATACCGGCCAGCGAGATACAAGATTGGGCGCGGGAGCTAACATCTCTTACCTTCCATTCCAATGGTTGAAATTTTCGCTGGAGTATGCGTATAATCAAAATAATACCAACTATTTTTATGAGGCAACAAACGAATATAAAGAGAACAGAGGCATGTTGACCATAACGGCCACTTACTGATGATGGTCTCAGAAGCGTTTCAAGGAGCATACCATTTATGATTAACCCTGAAAAAAAAATTACACTTGATGAATATCTTGAAATCCTGCGGCGCAGAATGTGGTTCATCATTATTCCCTTTATACTAATTGTATCTGGAGCATCAATTTATGCAATAATTGCCCCCCGGCAATATAAAGCCTCAACGCTTGTACTGGTGTCTCCACAAAGCGTTCCTGAAAATTTGATACAAGCTACAGTAACCTCTAAAGTTGGGGAACGGCTGCAGTCGATATCACAGGAAGTGACAAGCCGTACCCGATTGGAAACAATAATCACCGAATTCAGATTATATGAAAAGAAGCATAAAAACCTTTCGAAAGAAGAAATGGTTGAATTAATGCGCAAGAATATACAAGTAGAATTACCGGCCAAGAAAGATAAAGATGATAAAGGTGGTTTCTTCTCCATCAGTTTTATCAACGATAATCCCAATGTTGCGGCGGCAGTCACCAACAGGTTGTCCTCTTTATTTATCGAAGAAAACCTTAAAATAAGAGAGCGACAGGCATCGGGCACGACTGAATTCCTGACTAACGAATTGGCTGCGGCAAAAGCAAAGTTGGATCAGATGGAAACAAGCGTTACTCAATATAAAAGACGTTTCATGGGTGGTCTTCCCGAACAAAGAGATACCAACCTGAAGATTCTTGAGCAAATGCAGATGCAGAATCAGCGGATAAGTGAAAGCCTCAGAGCAGTTCAGGACCGCAAGCTCTTTATCCAAAAACAACTTACTGATATGGAAATGCCCGCAAGCATGCCGGCCGGAGCGGGGAGTGGAAAAGATAATCAATATTTGAACAACTCATCTTTAACCCAAAGAGATTCAAGCTCTGTTTTAGCAATCGATGCGGGAGGAACCTATGACACCAAGAAGGACAAACTAAAAAGAGAACTCGAAGACCTGCGGACAAAATATACAGATAATCATCCCGATGTCATCGCCGTGAAGCAAAAACTGGCTAAGCTGGAAAAAAACAAAGACACTTACGATAATGATATAAAAAGCGATCCCCGCTATAAAGAATTAAAAAATCAATTAATGACAACATCATTAGAAATAAAACGTTTGCAAAATGAAAATGCTTCAATTTCGGCTCAAGTCAATAAATACCTGGGAAGAATTGAACAAACTCCCGCACGCGAACAGGATATGGCTGGCCTGTTAAGAGAGTATGAGAGCACCAAAAAAGATTATGAAACTTTGTTGAACAAAAGCCAGGGAGCCCAGCAGGCTGAGAATCTTGAAAAGCGGCAAAAAGGAGAGCAGTTCAAGGTAATTGATCCGGCAAAAGTTCCCGAGAAGCCCTTCACTCCCGATGTTCCGAAAATTTTGCTCATCGGCCTGTTTGCCGGACTGGCCGGAGGTCTTGCGCTGGCTTTTGTGCGTGAACAAATGGACAGATCATTTTATGATTCAGCTGATGTGGAACTTTCACTCGGAATCAAAGTTCTGGCAACGATACCTGAAATAGAAGAAATAGCATCTTAATCATGTATAAGAAATTCTATGGTTTTAAAGAGAGACCATTTGAAATAGCACCGGATCCGGCATTTGTATATTTGAGTGAAGTCCATCAGGAGGCTCTGGCCCATCTTCAATATGCAATTCAGGAAGACAAGGGATTCAGCGTTATAACGGGTGAAGCCGGTACCGGAAAAACTACGCTTGTACGAAAACTTCTCAGCAATATTGATGGCAATAGTGTTAGAACCTGTTATATTTTTAATCCGATTATGGATAGTACGGATTTTCTCAACTATATATGTAATGATTTGGGTATTGAATCGAACGGCATCAAATCACGGGGCCAGAGCCTTACCTCTCTTCACAATTATTTGCTTCAATGTTTCACTAAAAGGGAGAAGGTATTTTTGATTATTGACGAAGCTCAGAGTCTGGATAAGAATTTATTACAGGAGGTCCGCCTGTTGACTAATCTGGAAACGGCTAAATATAAACTGTTGAATGTTATTCTTCTGGGACAGCCGGAATTAAACCAGACTCTTTCCGAACCTCAGTTTCGTCCTCTCAAACAGAGAATAACCATCCGTTATCATCTGCGTCCCCTGACGTTGAAAGAAACCAGAGAGTATATTACTTACAGATTAAAACGCGCTGGCTCAAGAGACCTGAAGATATTTGACAACAGCGCAATAAAAGAAATTTACCGTTACTCAAAAGGAATTCCGCGCCTGATAAACATCGTCGGAGACAACGCATTACTCACGGGATTTTCACAGGAGCAAAACCGTATTGGGAGAAATATCATTCAAAGTGTTATCAGAGATCTTGAAATAAAAGAAAACTCTTCATGGAGTCAGAAAAGTAAGCTATTTCTACCGACTGTTATTGTTTCGCTTCTTTTATTCTTAGTTTCTTGTTGCTTACTTTATCTGCTTGTACCGGATTTATTTAATAAAATATTGGGGATACTAATAAGCTATGGGTAAAATGTTTGATGCACTGCAAAAAGTGCAACAGGAAAAACATGTGGAATCTGAAGAAAAGGTTCAAAAATCTGTTCCGGATGATCTTGTTCTGGATGACAAACTGGTATCTTTTTTTGCTCCTTCATCCATGGTAACAGAGCAATTCAGAAGGATGAGGACTCTTATTAAACTCGGAGTGGCAAGCGCGCCCAAAACCATTATGGTTACCAGTGCAATATCAGGAGAGGGCAAAAGTTTCGTAGCCGCTAATTTAGCCAGTATTATAGCTGTTGAACTGCATAGCCACGCACTTTTGGTCGATTGTGATCTTAGAAATCCTTCAATAACCCGCTTGTTCGGTCTGCAGGAAAAAAAAGGACTTTCTGACTATCTAACGGGAAAAGCTGAGATACAGGATCTTTTGATTAAAACCTCTATCGACAAACTAAGTATTCTTTCCGGCGGCAACATTCAGGACAATCCGGTAGAACTGGTCGGTTCTAACAAAATGAAAACTCTGATTCAGGATTTAAAATCGAGATACGATGATAGATATATTATAATCGATTCTTCCCCGCTTTTAGCTACAACCGAGCCCGGCGTTTTAAACGAAATGGTCGACGGAATTATACTGGTGATCAAATCAGGTGACACACCCCGGGAGACAATTCAACAAGCTATAAAATTGTTAAATAAAAATAAGATACTTGGCGTCGTATTAAACAATATGCAATTTAAAACAGAAGCAATGTTCCAAAGATATTTTGGCACTAATCGTCAATACTACGATTACCGTTATGCGAAAATGCATCCAGAACCGGGATTTTTAGGG
>JQDQ01000061.1 GCA_000747625.2 Smithella sp. SCADC | reverse complement strand
TGAGCGCCAGAGCAGCTTTAACAGGAACAGGATTGACTTCAATAAAAAGAGCGTCCATCAAAGCACTCATCTTATAATGCAGATCCTTGGCTCCGGCCATATCACCTGCGAAAAAAACATCAACAAGTCCCGCCATATCAGCGGGTGCCACATTGGAGACAACAGAAATAACTCCGGCGCCGCCAATGGCCATTAAAGGCAGAGTGAATATATCATCACCAGATAAGACAGCGAAATCCTTGCCGCATAGATTAATAACATCACTCATTTGTTTGATTGAGCCCGATGCTTCTTTGATGCCGACGATATTACTTATTTTTGCCAATCGGGCGATCAATTCCGGCGACATGTTGATTCCTGTCCGTCCTGGAATATTGTAAGGTATAATCGGGATAGGAACGTTTTTAGCGATGAGTTCAAAATGCTGATAAAGTCCTTCCTGAGTAGGTTTATTGTAATAGGGGCAGGCAATCAAAGCGCCGTCTGCGCCTGCCTCATAGGCGTGTCTGGTCAGTCTCAGCGCTTCCGCCGTGCTGTTTGATCCAGTTCCGGCAATCACCGGCACTCTTTTTTTTGCTGCATCGATAGTCATTTCAATCACCCGGTCATGCTCATCGTGGGACAATGTCGGTGATTCACCGGTTGTACCACAGGGCACCAAGCCGTCAACACCATTGGCAATCTGAAATTCAATCAGATGCCTCAGAGCTTCTTCATCCACCTGACCATTTTTAAAAGGCGTCACCAGAGCGGTAATGGCTCCCCTAAACATAAAAATGCCTCCTTAAACATTTCTTCATTTAAAATTTATCTCTGTCTCCGGGCTTTTTCGGCAAATATTAAAGTCGTCACAAATCAATAAACGATAATTGTATGTTTTTCCATTTACGACTTCTTTGTCGGTAAAATTAAGATTCCTGTATTCATTGTTTTCCTGTTTTATCTCTTTTACAGAAACCTGACCGATACGTTCAAATGTCCTGGGACAATCTCTGCATTCATTTCCGGCGCTGCCCAACTCGCTTTTTTCTATAGCTATGTAATTAACATTTGAATCTTTGCGGTAAAAATCCCAGCTTAATATAACCGCGTTGCCGGCAGAAACGACTTTCAAATTTTGAACGATCCTTACGTTATCTGACAAACTTGATAAAATAACCGGATTCCCTTTTACCCCGCAACCGATAAAATTTGTAAACAATAGCAAAAAAAATAATATGCTATATTTTATTGAGACTCTTTTCAAATTCTTTTATCCTTTTAAGCACCGCCGCCGTTGCGGTCCCGCCTGTATGATTGCGCGAATTCACCGCTCTTTCCAACTTGATAATATTTTTAATATCAGCAGTAAAATCTTTATAAAATTCCTGATATTCTTTTAATGTCAGGTTGTCCAATCCTTTTTTATTTTTAAGACAATAAGCGACTATTTTCCCCACAATCTCATGCGCCCGGCGAAAGGGCACGCCTTTTCCTGCCAGATATTCGGCTATATCGGTGGCTGTGGAAAATCCTCCTTGAGCCGCAAAAAACATTTTTCCGGCATTAAACTGCGTATGCTTAATCATTTCCGTAAATATTTGCAGACAATCTTTTACGGTGTCAACGGCATCAAATAAAGGTTCCTTGTCTTCCTGCAAGTCACGGTTGTAAGTCATGGGCAACCCCTTCAGCAGAGTCATTATGGCAAAAAGATCTCCGTAAACCCGTCCTGTTTTTCCCCTGATCAACTCCGCCACGTCGGGATTTTTCTTTTGCGGCATAATACTGCTTCCCGTAGTATAGGCGTCGGATATTTCAACAAAACCGAATTCATCCGAAGACCACAAAACCAAATCTTCGCAAAATCGGCTCAGATGCATCATAATAAGTGAACCCGCAAAAATAAATTCAGCGATGAAGTCTCTGTCCGCTACCGTATCCATACTGTTTTTACTAACTTCCGGGAAATTTAATATCTTTGCCGTCCGGTTGCGATCAATCGGCAGACCCGTACCTGCCAATGCCGCAGCGCCTAGAGGAAGTACGTTAAGCCTCCCGGCACAATCATTCAGTCTTTGAACATCCCGTGCAAACATTTCTTCAAACGCGAGAAAATAATGGGAAAGCAAAACCGGCTGTGCTTTTTGCATATGAGTATAACCGGGCATAATAGTTTTGATTTCCTTTTTGGCCATTTCAATCAAACATGCCTGCAGGGAATTCATAAGATCGATGACGATTTTAATTTCCGTCCGCAAAAAAAGCCGGACATCCAGAACTATCTGATCATTGCGGCTCCTTGCCGAATGAAGCTTACCGCCTGTTTCACCGATACGTTTAATCAGTTCCTTTTCTACGGCCATATGAATATCTTCATCAGCAGGGTTGAATTTAAATTTCCCCTTTTCTATATCTTTTAAAATGTTTTTCAAAGCGGATACAATCTTTGCCGCTTCATTTTTCGATATTATCTTCTGTCCGGCCAGCATTGTAGCATGAGCTATAGAACCTTCAATATCATAAGGATAAAGTCTCTGGTCATAATGAATGGAGGAAGTGAATTTTTCCACATTTTCAGCCGTTGCTTTCTGAAATCTTCCACTCCAGGGTTTTTTACCGGTAGCCATAAATTTTCTCCGCCTGGTTAAAATTTATTTTTTTAAGATATTCTGGATTATCAAACGCAACCCATTCAGTTTAATAAATCCTATAGCGTCTTTCTGATTGTAAACCTGGTCCTTTTCAAAAGTGGCAAAAGATTCGCTATAAAGTGAATAAGGTGATTTTCTTCCTGCTACCACGCAATTTCCTTTATACAATTTCATCCGCGCCGTGCCCGTTACATTTTCCTGAGTCGCGTCTATGTAGGTCTGGAGAGTCTTCATTTCAGGTGAATACCAGAAGCCGTTATAGGCGAGCTGAGCATATTTCGGCGTCAGCGAATCACGCATAAACATAACCTCGCGATCCATCGTGATGGATTCTACCGCACGGTGCGCCGCCCAAAGAACTGTGCCGCCGGGAGTCTCATAAACACCTCTCGATTTCATTCCGACAAAGCGATTTTCCACCATATCCATTCGGCCGATACCGTTGGCACCGGCAATATTATTCATATAATCCATGAGCTTTGCCGGAGACATCTTTTTCCCATTGACGGCCACGGGATTTCCCTTTTTGAATTCAATTTCCACATATGTGGGTTTGTCCGGCGACGCTTCCGGAGATTTGGTCAGCACAAAAATATCTTCCGGCGCTTCCGCCCAGGGATCTTCCAGAATGCCTCCCTCATGAGAAATATGCAAAAGATTGCGGTCTGAACTGTAAGGTTTTGCCTTAGTCAGAGGAACAGGAATTTTATATTTTTTAGCGTAATCAATCATTGATTCTCGTGAGTCAAACTTCCAGTTGTCGTCTTTCCATGCCGCAATAATTTTAATTGACGGATTTAAAGCATAATAGGTGAGTTCAAACCGTACCTGATCATTACCTTTGCCCGTAGCTCCGTGGGACACGGCATCCGCACCCTCCAGTTTCGCTATTTCGATTTGCTTCTTGGCTATCAGCGGGCGCGCCAGAGATGTGCCTAACAGATAAGTTCCTTCGTAAATCGCATTGGCACGCAGTGCCGGAAACACGAAATCCCTTGCGAATTCTTCCCGCAAATCTTCAATATATATTTTACTGGCACCGGTATTAATCGCCTTTTCTTTAAGGCCTGTTAACTCTTCTTTTTGTCCCAAATCGGCGGCAAAACAAACAACCTCACATTTGTAAGTTTCAATAAGCCAGCGCACAATTACCGATGTATCCAGTCCGCCCGAATACGCCAAAACAACTTTCTTAACTCCTTTTGACACTGTTTATTCCCCCTAACCCCGGCAAACGGGATAAATGTTGTTAACGAAATTATTAAAGTAGTATTTCCAGAATTGCCTTTTGCACATGCAGGCGATTTTCCGCCTGATCAATAACGACGGACTGAGGGCCGTCGATAACATCGGAGGAAATCTCTTCTCCGCGGTGCGCCGGCAAACAATGCATTACAATTACATCTTTTTTCGCTTCTTTCAAAAGTTTTTTATTGATTTGATAATTCTTAAATATTTTTTTCCGCTCTTCCTTTTCCGACTCCTGTCCCATACTCACCCATACATCTGTGTACAAAACATCAGCATTTTTCGCAGCATCTAATGGGTCACGATAAAGAGTAATGCCTTCTTTTGATTCTTTTTTCCCTTTGGTCATTATTTTTCTGTCCGGATCGTAACCCTCAGGGCAGGCCAACGATAATTTAATCGGTAATTTAGCGGCGGCTTCAATCCATGTATTCGCTATGTTATTTCCATCGCCAATATAAGCTATTTTCAGTCGGTCATAAGATCCTATTTTTTCCTTTATCGTAAACAAGTCGCTCAGAATCTGACAGGGATGTAAAAGATCAGTTAAACCATTGATCACAGGAATCGAAGCGTAACGGGCAAATTCTTCAACACTCTTCTGAGAAAATGTTCTGATCATAATTCCATTGAGATAACGCGACATCATCTGGGCCGAATCGGAAATAGTTTCGCCACGGCCTATTTGCGTGTCACGCGAAGTTAAAAACAATGCAATCCCTCCTAACTGATACATGCCTACTTCAAAGGATATTCTAGTCCTGGTGGAAGATTTATCAAAAATCATCCCCAGAGTTTTCCCCTGTAGTGGTCTGCTGGACTTTCCGCTTTTCAAATCCTTCTTAAGCTTTTTTGCTTTCGCCCATATTTTTTCAAAATCGGCCGGTTCCAGATCGTAAATACTTAACAAATCCTTCTTCATTTACCCTCCATTACTTCGTCAAGCACTCCCATTGCCTGATCGACATCTTGAGTTGTAATAATCAAAGGCGGCACGAACCGCAGCGTCTTGCTGCCGGCGGAAATGATGAGCAATCCACGCTGCAGGCATTCATTGACAATATCGCCGCTTTCTATATTCAGTTGTGCCGCGAGCATTAAGCCCGTTCCCCGGACATCTTTAATAATTTTATGTTTTCCCTGCAGCTTCTTTAATTGTAATAAAAAATAATCGCCCATTTTTCGGCAGTGTTCTAAGATGCCTTCCTGCAGTATCGTTTTCACAGTCGCGTTCGCCGCAGCCGTAGCCAAAGGATTACCGCCAAAAGTAGAAGCATGATTACCGGGAACAAAAGCTTTCGATATTTTATCTGTTGCCAGCATCGCTCCGATGGGAAAACCGTTTCCTAAAGCTTTGGCCAAAGTCATTATATCGGGTTTTATCCCTGAATGCTCATAGGCGAATAGTTTTCCTGTCCTTCCCATACCGGCTTGGACTTCATCAACGATTAACAAAATTCCATAACGGTCGCAAATCTCCCGCACAGAAGCGAGATACTTTTCATCTGGAATATTGACGCCGCCTTCACCCTGTATGGGCTCCAGCATCACTCCGCAGGTTTTAGCGGAAATAGCCTTCTCTAAAGCCTGCAAATCATTAAAAGGCACATAAGTAAAACCCTCGAGAAGCGGCGTAAATCCAAATTGAAATTTTTCCTGTCCGGTGGCCGTAATGGTAGCCATGGTCCGGCCATGAAAAGAATCCTTCATGGTGATTAATTCATATTTATCCGGCCCCATATTTTCATGGGCATATTTTCGCGCCAGTTTGATGGCCGCTTCATTAGCTTCCGCGCCGCTGTTGCAGAAAAAAACCTTGTCCGCGAAAGAATTATCAACCAGCAATTTTGCCAGATGAGTCTGCGGCTCAGTATAATATAAATTGGAAACATGTGTTAATTTTTCTATCTGTTCCTTTACAGCGGCAATAACCTGCGGATGCGAATGTCCCAAGCTGCAAACGGCGATCCCGGCGGCAAAATCAAGATATTCTTTGCCCTTGACATCCCATACCTTTACACCTGAACCTTTCACCAAAACTACCGGAAAACGTTTGTAGGTATTCATTATGTATTCATTGGCCGAAGCCATTATTTCTTTTTCACTCATTTCCTTCACCTTCAATCAATCGCTAAGGTTTCGTAAAAAGCTCCAGAGGCAAGGCGCTCAAAAGCGCATCCGGCATACGCCGGATAAACTCCGCACATGCAGAGCCCGGCGCATGCCGGGGACTTTTTCTTAAAGCCGCTATAAAACTATTTCCGTACCTATTCCTTTATCGGTAAAAACCTCGAGCAAAACGGCATGCTTCAGGCGTCCGTCAATGATGTGAGCCTTCTTTACTCCTCCTTTGAGAGCTTTCAGGCAACACTTGATTTTAGGAAACATGCCTCCTTCAACAGTGCCATTGTCGATTAATTTTAAAGCTTCTTTATTAGTCATCGTGTTGATCAGTTTTTTGTTCTTGCCCAAAACACCCGGCACATCAGTCAAAAGTAAAAGTTTTTCCGCCTGCAGCGCCGCCGCAACTTCTCCGGCAACAATATCCGCGTTTATATTGTATGTCTCGCCGTTATCGCCTATTCCCGTAGGAGCAATCACCGGTATAGAGTTGTTTTGCGTAAGTGTTATGATCAATTGGGAATTTATACTTTTAACCTTGCCGACCAGACCGATATCTATAATTTCCGGCGGTGTATTCTTCACCTTTTCTTCACTTAAATAATACTTTTCCGCCCTGATCAAGTTACCATCTTTGCCACTCAATCCTACGGCATTTCCACCATGCCGGTTAATCAGACCAACAATCTCTTTATTTACCGTACCTACCAGAACCATCTCCACAATATTCATGGTTTCTTCATCAGTAACCCGCATTCCCTGTATAAACTTCGATTCTTTACCGAGCTTTTTAAGCAATGTTCCTATTTGCGGACCACCGCCATGGACAATAACCGGATTGATGCCTATATATTTCATCATGACGATGTCCTGGGCAAACCTGTCTTTTAATTCATCATCAACCATCGCGTTACCGCCATATTTAATAACGATCGTTTTGTTGTAAAATCGCTTGATGTAAGGCAAGGCTTCCAGCAGTATATCGGCCCTTTCCATCATATTTTTTATATTCCCCATTTCCAGCTCCATTTTACAGAATATACCTGCTTAAGTCCTCATCTTCAATTATCTCATTAAGTTTTTCTTCTACACATTGGGCATTTATTATTATTTCTTTTTCTTGCATATCCGGTGCTTCAAAAGAAATCTCATCCAATAGAGTCTCCATAATTGTATATAGCCTTCGGGCGCCGATATTTTCTGTTCTTTCGTTGACTACTGTTGCTACTTCCGCAATGGAAGCTATCGCTTCTTCTGTAAACGATAATTTCAGTCCTTCTGTGGCCATCATTTCCGTATACTGTTTAACCAAAGCATTATTGGGCTCAGTTAAAATACGGATAAAATCTTCTTTACCCAATGAATCAAGCTCGACACGTATGGGAAAGCGACCCTGCAATTCCGGGATTAAATCGGAAGGCCTGGAAGAACTAAATGCACCCGCGGCAATAAAGAGGATGTGATCTGTTTTAACCATTCCATAACGGGTGTTAACATTGGAACCTTCCACAATGGGCAGCAGATCTCTCTGCACCCCTTCACGCGATACGTCCGGGCCATGGGATGTATCGCCGCCGACAATCTTATCAATTTCATCAAGAAATATTATACCCGACTGCTCAACCCGATCCAGCGCTGTTTTCGTTACCTTGTCCATATCGATCAACTTTTGCGCTTCTTCTTCCTCAAGAATCTCCAGGGCATCCGGGACTTTCACCGTTTTTATTTTCTTTTTTTGCGGAAATACGCTTCCCAGCATATCCTTGACATTGAGTCCCATATCTTCCATTCCCGCGGCGGAAAATATTTCAATCATGGGACCGCTTCTGGTTTCGGTAACTTCCAGATCCACTAACCGGTTGTCGAGTTTGTTTTCTTTTAGTAAATGCCTTAATTTTTCCCGCGTGGCATCAGTTTTCTGTGCCTGATCTTCATCACGTTGATCCTTTTCATCTGCTTCTTCGGCATTATTCAGCATATCACTTACCATTTTTTCTTTAGGCCGTGGAGGAAGCAATAGATCCAGCAATTTTTCTTCTGCAATTTCTGCTGCTTTCGTCCGAACATTTTCCTGTTCATCCGATTTAACCATATTCAGGGACAATTCCACCAGATCCCGGATCATGGATTCGACGTCGCGTCCCACATAGCCAACCTCCGTAAATTTAGATGCTTCTATTTTTAAAAAAGGAGAATTATCCAGCTTGGCCAACCTGCGGGCAATTTCTGTTTTGCCTACACCGGTAGGCCCGATCATGATAATATTTTTTGGTGATATTTCATCCGCCAGATCCGTCGAAACATTTTGCCTGCGCCATCTGTTACGCAGCGCGATAGCTACAGCCCTTTTCGCATCAGACTGACCGATTATGTGACGATCTAATTTTTCCACTATTTCACGGGGTGTTAACCCTTTGCTTATCATATGTTATTCCGACTCCTTATTTTTGCTCTTTTTTGTTTCTCTTGTTATATTGGCAGCGTCTTCAATTTCTTCCAGTGTTACATTATTATTTGTGTAAATACAAATTTCCGCAGCTATTTTCATGGCCTCTTTAGCAATTTCTGATGATGACAGATTGCTGTGACGTAACAGCGCACGGGCAGCCGCCTGCGCATAAGATCCACCCGATCCGATAGCCATGACATCGTCATCTGCTTCAATGACATCTCCGTTTCCTGAAATAATCAATGATTTATCTTTATTTACCGCAATCATCAATGCTTCCAAATGTCGTAGAACACGATCTGTCCGCCAATCTTTTGTCAATTCCACAGCCGCTCGTAATAAATTGCCGTTGTACTGCTCCAATTTTTGATTAAACCGGTCAAATAAAGTAAACGCATCAGCCGTCGCACCGGCAAAACCAACAATAACTTCATCATTGTAAAGACGGCGAACTTTGCGTGCGCCGTGTTTTAATATTGTCGTATCCAGAGTAACCTGACCATCACCAGCCACGGTTACCATGCCATTATGCCTGACCGCTAATATTGTGGTGCCTCTAATGTTCATTTTTTCTCCTTTATTTCCTGCCACGCGGATGTGCTTTGTCATAAACTTCCATCATGCGATTAATATTTACCGCTGTATATTTTTGCGTTGTCGAAAGGCTCTCATGTCCCAGCAATTCCTGTATAGAACGCAAATCAGCGCCGGCATTCAAGAGGTGAGTGGCAAAACTGTGTCTCAGTGCATGCGGGCTGATCTTCCTGCCAATGCCACTTTTACTGGATGCTTCATTAACTATCCGGGCAATGCTCCTTGTGGTTATTCTTTCTCCACGTGAATTCAAAAATAATGGTTTTTTAAAAATATCTCCACCTGCATCTTTTCTTATTTCTCCGATCTTTTCTAAATATTCCAAAACAGCTTTTATTGCCGGCCCGCCAACAGGAACTATTCTTTCCTTTCTTCCTTTCCCGCGCACTTTAACCAGCTTTTGATTAAAATCAAGATCAATTAAATCCAATCCCGCCAATTCACTAAGTCGCAATCCTGAAGAATAAAATACTTCCAGCATAGCGCGATTACGCAAATCCAAAACCGAATTTTCGTTTTTTGCCCCTAATAATTCAAACATCTCATCAACCGAAAGAAAAGTAGGCATATATTTTTCTGTTTTCAATGTTTGAATCATTTCCGCCGGATTAGTTTTAATTTTACCGGTACGTAATTCATATTTATAAAAAGCTCTCAACGACGATACTTTGCGGTTAACCGTAACTTTTTTCACCTTTTGCCGGTACAGGTAGCTTAAATATTCCCGGATAGTTTCCGGCTTCGCATTAATTATTTCATCCTGATTTTTTATAAAATTATTATCATGAAGAAAACGGGCAAAGTCCTGAATATCGGCAATATATGCTATTCGCGTATGCGCGGAAACATTTCTTTCCACTTCCAAATAAATTTGAAAATCCTGAATTATGTTTCCCATAATATTACATTTTATATTTACCAAAATCTTCCGTTGAAAGATTCTCCAGAAATTCTTTAATTTTCTCTTCTTTTAATTGATCCAAATCGCCAAGTTTAATCACCAAATCAACACTGCGTGATTTTTCAATAACATTTTCATCGACAAATATTGGCGCATGTGCGCGCAGAGCTATGGCTATCGCATCACTGGGACGAGCATCAATCGTAAAATCCTCACCTTCCCTGCTTAAATAAATATTAGCAAAAAAGGTATTGCCGCGGATATCCACAATTTCAATTCTATTTACTGTCACATTTAAAGATTTTAAACATTCATTAAGCAAATCATGGGTCATGGGTCGCGGGAAAACAATCTTTTCCAGTTCCGTCGCAATTGCACTGGCTTCAAAAAGACCTATCCAGATTGGAACAGCTTTGCTCTCCTGCATATTTTTCAATATGACGATGGGTGTATTGGTAATAGGATCAATGGTCAATCCCGAAACCTTCATTTCAATGAACACCACCAACCTCCTTATTAATCATCTTTCCTCTTAACGAATGCAAATAAGCCTTTGATATTTTCACATTAACCATTTTCCCGATTAACTCCAATTCACCCTCGAAATTGACAATTTTCCATGAACCGGTTCGTCCCATTAAATCACTTTCAGAATTTTTACTTCTTCCCTCAACTAATATTTCCTGCTTTGTGTTTTCTAATGCTATATTTTTTTCCAGTGTATGCTGATCCTGCAACATCTGAAGTTGTTTAAGCCGTCTTAAACCTTCACATTCTTCTATTTTACCCTCTAATTTTTGAGCTCCTGTTCCTTTTCTTTCAGAATACTTAAATGAAAATGTAGAATCAAACCTGATTTTTTCCATCATGTCAATGGTTTCTTGATAATCATTTTGTGTTTCACCCGGAAATCCAACGATTATGTCCGAAGTAATGCTAATCCGGGGACTCAATTTACGTAAATGATCGATTTTTCTCATATATTCTTCCACGGTATAGCCCCTGTTCATCAATGTTAATATCCTGTTTGATCCTGATTGCACCGGAAGGTGAATATGATCGCATAATTTTTCTTCTTCGGCAAAGCATCTGATCAATTCATCAGAAAGGTCACGTGGATGTGATGTAGTAAATCTGATTCTTTCAATGCCCGATATTTTGCCGATTTTTTTAATCAATGCCGCAAAGCTCAATCCATCTCCCAAAGTTTTGCCATAGGAATTAACATTTTGTCCCAAAAGAATGACTTCTTTGATTCCATGATCAGCAAGTTTTATTATCTCCTCAAGTATGTCATCAGATGCTCTGCTCATCTCCGGACCGCGCAGATAAGGAACCACGCAGTAAGCACAAAAGTTATTGCAACCTTGCATAATTGTGACGAAAGCGCTGACCGCCCCAGTTCGTGGAGGAGCAAAAATATTTATGGAATTCAGCGATTTATAAAAATCAATTTCGGTAATTTTCTCTCTATTCTCCTTGATACTTTCAACCAGTTGAGGCAAACGATGAATATTGTGCGTGCCAAAAACAAAGTCCAGATGACCAAATTTTTTATGAAATTTCGTTCCCAGATGCTGGGCCAGACAACCGCCCACACCAATAATCAATTCCGGATTTTTTTCCTTTAGTTTAACCAGCCTGCCCAGTGTACTGTATACCTTATGCGCCGCTTTTTCCCTGATGGAGCAGGTGTTAAGAAGAATTAAATCAGCCAACCTGATATTATCGGTCAGTTTATAACCGCCACCGGCTAATAATGCCGCCATCTGTTCCGAATCATGAACGTTCATTTGACAGCCAAATGTTTGAATATACAGGAATTTATTTTTCATTTTTCACCATGTTAATTATTGAATAACATTATTATTTCACAAAAAGTTAGTCAATAAGTTTTTCAATAATTTTCTTAAATTGAAGAACTTACAGGATAGTATCTGAAGTCTTTAGAAATGCCGTCAAATAGTGCAGATGTAACTCAAATACAAATAAGAATAATTATAGCCTACGGGCAAATCAGATTTGGGCTAACTAAATTTATGCTCGATATTTATTAAATATATTATGAATATTATTGACATACAGCACCTCTTACTTTAGTATTGCGACCGCAAACAAAATATCATCAACGTTGCTCAACCACTGACAATAACAGGACACGGATAAATGACCCCAGGAACCCGCGTAAGATTGGTATCAGACCCAGGACGTCAAGGCATCACCACAGGGAAATCGCGAACTAGGGGCGGTAGAGTTTTTTGGCAGGTCACTTTTCTCGATAGTTCTCAATATATATCTGAAAAGCAGCTTGAAATAGTCGGCAATGAAGTGGAGGACGCTCTAGATCTTTTTAAACAAGGTAAATTCGGAAGGTCGCGGGATTTGCGTGGCGCTATTACCCACATCCGCTTAAGCGGCCGTCTTGCTGATCTCATCTACAGCATGGAGACTACCAATACCGACTTTTATCCCTATCAGTTTAAGCCGGTGCTTAATTTTCTCGACTCACCCAGTGGCGGCATTCTGATTGCTGATGAAGTTGGTCTTGGAAAAACCATCGAAGCTGGCTTGATTTGGACGGAGTTACGCAGCAGATACGATACAAGACGATTGATGGTACTGTGCCCTGCTATGCTCCGTGAGAAATGGAAGCTGGAACTGCAACGGCGTTTCGGCATCACAGCCAGCATAATGGATACCGGTGAAGTTTTGCAAGTCTTCAAAGATTACAAGGCAGGAAATCTGAGCGATTTTGCAATTATTGCCAGCATGCAAGGACTTCGGCCTAACCGCGGGTGGGAGGAAGACCAGAGTTTTGCCAATAAAGTATCGACCAAACTTGCGCGGTTTCTAACTGAAAACGCTGATGAAGAACCTCTGATGGATCTTCTAATCGTCGATGAGGCCCACTATCTCCGTAATCCCCAAAGCATGACATCGCGACTCGGCCGTCTGCTGAGGGATTTGTCCGATCATGTTGCACTGCTGTCCGCAACACCGATTCATCTGAAGAATGAGGACCTTTACCAGCTGCTTAATTTAGTTGATGAGGATTCTTTTAACCAGATACAAGTGTTTGATGACATACTTGAAGCAAATGCGCCGCTGATCCGTGCACGGGATATGGTTCTACGTGGCAATGTTGATGTTGGGGAATTTCTTGAACAATTGAACGAAGCAAAAGCACACACCCTGCTCAGTACCAATCGACAACTGCAAGCTATCCTGGATGCCCCTCCCGATTCGCATGACCTGCAAAGTACTGCTTATAGAAGTGAGTTGGCTCATCGGCTTGAAATCATCAATTTGTTGGGCCGCGCCGTTACACGGACCCGCAAACGAGAAGTGACGGAGTGGCGCGTAGTCCGAGAAGCGGTTCCCGAAATTGTCGAACTCACTCCAGTAGAAGCAGAATTTTATACCAAAGTAACGGACATTGTCCGGCGTTATTGTCTTGAACGAGATGCGCATGAAGGATTTTTGCTGGTGACCCCGCAACGCCAGATATCCAGTTCCATGCCGGCGGCGCTTCGTGAGTGGCAGCGGCGGAAATTCGAGCATGACGCGATATACGAAGATTTTGGTGAGGACGTCGATAACATTGATGACATTGGCCCGCTAGTAAAGACCCTTCTTGAAAATGCCGGAGAGCTTGGCGATCTTCAGGAACTGTGGGATAACGATTCAAAATACAAAAGGTTGAGCACCGAACTTAAACAATATCTGAAAGATCATCCAAAAGAAAAAATCGTTGTTTTTGCCTATTTTCGGCCAACGCTGAAATACCTGCACGAAAGACTTTCTTCTGAAGGGATCAGCAGCATGGTGCTTATTGGTGGCGGCTCTGTTGATAAGAATGAAGCTATTGAGCAATTCAAGAGGCCTAATGGTCCCAGTATACTCCTGGCCTCGGAAGTGGCAAGCGAAGGTATCGATCTGCAATTTTCTCGCGTCGTAGTGAATTATGACCTGCCTTGGAATCCGATGAAAGTGGAACAGCGTATCGGTCGAATTGACAGGCTTGGGCAGACTTCTCCTAAAATAACCATCTGGAATATATTTTATGCCGACACCATCGATGCCCGTATTCATGAACGATTGTATATGCGCCTGGGTATTTTTGAATACGCCTTAGGGGGACTTGAAGCAATTCTCGGGGATGAGATAAAAAAACTTACGATTGACTTATTGAGAGGGTCGCTTTCCAAAGAGCAAGAAGAGGTGCGTATTTCTCAGACCGCACAAGCAATATCCAACCTGCGCGATGAGGAAGAACGGCTGGAGCAAAATGCGAACAACCTCATTGCCCATGGTGATTATATTTTGCACCAAGTAAAGGCGGCGCGAGAACTGGGCCGGTGGATTTCAGGCGAAGATCTCTGGATATATATGCGTGATTTTTTCAATACGAATTATCCGGGATGTGAGTTTCGTCAACTGAATCAAGATGATCTAATTTTTGAAATTAAATTATCCGATGATGCACGTTTCGATCTCGATGGTTTCATAAAGAATAAGCGCCTTACCGGGCAGACCAGGATAACACAGGCTGGCAATAAGCCTGCACGTTGTCAGTTTAAGAATCAGGTGCCACAAAAAAGGATCACTGAGTACGAAAACATTAATCAGTTTCATCCTCTTACCAGGTTTGTAAGCACAAGTATCCAGGAGCGCTTGCGCCAGTCTGAAATAGTTCATTTTCCTGCCGTGAGTTTACATCTGAATCACAAAGAAGTATCTGCCCTTGCTCCACAAGATTATCTATTTTACGTCGAGCGCTGGACTGTGCGAGGAATGAAAGATATTGAGCGATTAGTTTATTACGCCAAGTCTTGTAAGGAAGGTGCGGAGTTTCTTGGTGAAGATGATGCAGAACGGTTGGTGAATGCTGCGGCAAAGTTTGGAACTGACTGGCTTTCAGCCGCAAACGAAGTGGATACTTCTCAGCTTGTGCCGACCCTTGAAGAGTGTATGGACGAAGCCGAGCGAGACTATGCCGGTTATATTTCACTTCTTGAGAATGAAAATAAGGACAGGGCTGATCTTCAAGAGAAAACATTAAAACTTCACATGGAGCGGCAGCGGGAAAAATTATTGGAAGTGCTCCGTAAGCATGAGGAGAAAGGAAACAAAAGTATGTTGGCCCCCACCCGGGGCAAAATCGAAAAAATGGAAATCAGGGTCAAGGATAAAATGCGTGTCATTGAAGAAAGGCGAAAACTGCAACATTACAAAGAGGATGTTTGTCTTGGAATAATTCGCTTGGCTTAAATTAGGGGAATAAGCGATGGGGAAAAAAAACAAAAAAAAGATTCAGTCTTTCCAACAAGCCAATTCTGCCTCGATGAGATCGCATGATTTTACCGTTTTTGAGTTAGCCTTTTTAAAGGCGGATGTCATGAAGAGACATGGTAAGGTTGACAATCAAATATCGCCTGCATCGACTACAGGTGCAGTCATAACAACAAAAACGCCCGATGCCGTAAACAAACAATTTTCACCACCCCCCAAACAACCCTTTCCAGCATCTGCGCCATTAAAAGAGAGAACCATTTCCAGTCCGCCGATAATCACAAAGAAAGATATGGATATCGCACGGCCACAGACCACAAAGGTGTTACCACACATACCCAAGCCTGCAACGCCGACACTAAGAAAAAGCCCCTTAATGAAGTTGAGACTAAAGCCTCTACAGCATGAATCATTTAATCTGGACGCCACGACGCTGCAACATGAAGCAAATAATGATGACAAATTGATAAAGCCAAAGAAGGATTTGGATGTTGACGGGAGATCCCAGGTTTACGAAAGGGACCCAAAGAACGAAATCGATATTGTTCTAGGGTTTGATTTTGGTACATCATCTTCAAAAATAGTGATTCGCGATTCTGGAAGACAGACAGCTTATGCAATCCCCTTTGGATCGCTTGCCTGTTCTGGCAACAGTTACCTTATTCCCACCAAAATATTTATCAGCGACGATGGAACCCTCAGCCTGTCACCAGCGCAACATTCATTCGGCAATCTGAAAATCCACCTTATGGACAGCCCCGAGAAAATTATTTTTTCGGCACAAAACACATCCGTCACGATCAATGCGGCAGAGCTTGCTGCGGCATATATGGCGCTTGTGATCCGGCGAGCCCGCTATTGGTTTCTGAAGCAAATGAAATTAATCTATAAAGATACCCATATTTATTGGCATGTAAACTTGGGCATCCCTTCCAGGAACTATGACGATCAGAAAATAAGACAGACTTTTCAATCGATAGCCATGGCGGCCTGGAGAATTTCCCGAATCGATTCAATAATCAATATAGAGGAAGTGAAAAAATATCTTAAAGAGGTGGCAAATCATCCTGCATCAAAAGAAGAGATCCTCAATTCCAACGCTGACGAAGACCTTTGGCTTCATCCTGACTACGTCACGACGCATCCGGAAGTTATTATGGAGGTTGTTGGATATGCCCATTCTCCATTACGGATAAACGGCTTGCATATGCTTGTGGATGTTGGCGCCACAACACTCGATACGGCAACTTTCCTGATTCGCAGTGATTTGGGGGAAGATGTATTTACACTACTGGCAACGAAGGTCGAACGATACGGAACTATGGAGCTTCACAAGCATAGAGTACAAGCCTTAAAAAATAGCATGCAGGAATGCTTGTCGCATATAATCAATATTGATCCCACGTTGCCTTTGCCGGATACAACCCATTATGAGCATCAAGTTGCGAAAAATGATCTATCCCAAAATGACAGTATCTTTTTTAAAGAATGCAGATCAAACATTGGTGAACTTATCCGCCACACCAAAGAAGCGCGTGATCCAAACTCAGCCGCATGGGCGGCCGGTCTTCCTGTCTTCATTTGTGGCGGAGGGGCCAGGCATCCTATATACAAGGATCTGATAGAGTCACTTGGTTCAAAGATCGCTGAATCTCTCACCAACTTTAATGAATTTAGTATAAAAGCAATTCCGAAACCTCAGAAACTTGAGGCACCCGAGCTACCACACAATGAATATGACCGTCTTGCCGTTGCGTATGGCTTAAGCTTTACCTCAGATGAAATTGGTAAAGTTATCCCCGAAAGCAAAGTCAGTGATATTCACAGGGAAAAGAAAGTGAATAGATTTGAAGAACGGTATGTCAGCAAAGATATGTGTTGACGCGTTGCATGGAAAAATAATCAAAGGATAAACCATATTCAAGAAACACAGGACATGAAATGATAACAAAACAGGCGTTTGGCACCACCCTATTGGGGATGGCAGACATTCTCAGTGACAAGGGTGAAGATTAAAAAAGCGGGGCAGGCACAATTAACTTCAAACCTTGCTGTAGGGTAAAGGAATCAACCGTGGACGCTATTTCTTGGTATCAAAACAATATCAATAAAGTCACTGCTTGCTATGAATCATTGCGTTTCGAAGATATTCACAATCAATTACTTAATCGTTTACCCGAAAAACCATTATGCATACTGGATATCGGTGCGGGAACAGGGCGTGATGCCGCTTGGCTAGCAGAACACGGACATCAGGTCATGGCTGTGGAACCATCTGCTGGAATGCGTAAAGAAGGTCAAAAACGACACACTAGTACCTACTTGCAGAAAAACGATGTCATCTCGAAGGAACGGAGTGACTGAGAAATCTGCGAGATCACTAAATAGATTTCTCCCTGCGGTCGAAATGACAAATCACGAACTTCTGCAAGTAGGTACTAGTGCTTGATTTCAATATTAACATCGAAA
>JQDQ01000060.1 GCA_000747625.2 Smithella sp. SCADC | reverse complement strand
TCTACTCTACCCAGATTTCTCATCTCCAAATCGGTCATTTCACTCATACCCTATATCTTGTGCCTAAAATCTTCTTGACACACAATTGAACGTTTCTTATACTGCCGATAACAAAAAGCAAGTTCTTAGCAATTCAATAACTTTTTATGAACGTCTCGAGGTGGAAAATTCCCCGGATTGGCTCAAAGAAGTACCACTGCCCAGCCCCCTGACTTCTACTACAGATTATTCCGGGTTATCGGTTGAGATAAACCTTTGGGGTCAAAAGATAGAGGTTTCAGATGAAACGACGTATTACGGAAATAATAATAATCTCAATTCTTTTGTTAGGAATTATGCTTCCTTTTCTGGGAAAACCATTTCAGGCTGATGATATTTTCTATATTGAGACAGCGAAGGCCATTGTGCAAGATCCGTTCAGGCCTTTTTCGTTCATAATCAACTGGGGGGATGTCCCAGCAAGCGGCTTTGGGGTTTTAAATCCTCCTCTTTTCAGCTATTTTCTTGCCCCAGTCTGGGATAAGTGGGGAGCGAGTGAAATCCCGCTTCATCTGGTGGCTCTTCTCTTCGCATTCTCGGCGGTTCTTTCGTTTTATTTTCTTTGTCGCGAACTAGACATCAGACCGCTCATTCCCACGCTGGTCTTTCTGTCGGTACCTTTTTTGGCTGTAGGGACGAATTTGATGTTAGATACTCCGGTACTAGGTTTGGCGATCCCAGCAGTTCTTTTTTTTGTGGCAGGTGTTAATAGGGAAAAGTTATGGCCGCTCATAGTCTCCGGCGTGCTGTTATCTGCGGCGGTTCTGACAAAATATTCGACGCTGGCTCTCTTCGTACCGTTATTTCTCTATCCTTTGCTTTCGAAGAAGCCAGCGCACATTCTACCGTTTGTAATCGGCTTTACAGTGTTTTTACTGTGGAACATTTACTGTATGTATGTTTATGGCAAACCTCATTTTATGAATTCAAATTTTGTGGGCCAGTACAACATTTACGTTTTTTTCTTTAATCCTTTCGTAATAATGATGATCATAGGGATGACACTTCCATATGCGGTTTTAGTGATACAACGCGGTTTTGCATTAAATCTTTCATTTTTATGTGGCATCGAAACAGGTTTCTTCTCCTTTATGCTGCTCAATAAAAGTATTGAGTCTCTGATGAACAGTATTCTCACGGGAGCGGGCGTTTTTCTTGGTCTTTACCTCCTGTTATATGTTTCAAGCCAAATTAAATTGAAAAAGGTAAGAGGGTACTTTGCCATCCTGAATGATCATGTTTTTATATTCATGACGCTTTGGATCGTGATGATCATAATTATGGAATTATTTTTTACACCTAATATAACATTTAGAAACGTTATATTCATGTATCCGGCGTTGATTATCTTAATGTTCAAATATAGTGGTTTTTCAAAGATTAAGGCAAAAAAAATGTATATCGCGATTGGCTGCATGCTGATGATCCATATAGCCCTTGCCTATGCTGACCTGCAATATGCTCAGACTTATAAAAATGCGGCGGAGAGTTTAAGACAAAAATATAATGATAGAACTGTCTGGTACCTCGGTCATTACGGGTGGCAATACTACGCAAATGCTGCCGGTTTTCATCAATGGTCAAAGCTTAATAGAGTCGGGAAGGGTGATATCGTAATTATTCCGCAGAATGTTTTTAAACAGAGGCTGACTAATGAGCTAAAAGATCAACTCCGCAAGATTGAGAGTCTAACATATGAACTTTCGTGGCTTCCGATACGTTCTCACGGTTCTCTATCGCATGGTGGTTTTTATACCTCTGCTATCACATACCCGACTTATGCATTATCATTCAAGCCGCTTGAGGTAATTGATATATACGAGGTCGTGAAGTAAGGAGGAAATCAGGGGACGCCATGCTAGTTATTATTCTTCCCCGGCCTTCCGCCTTTTCCTGGAACTGAAATCCTCTCTAGCTTACTCTCCAGCCGCTTAATAAAATGAATATTCCCCAACGGCCTGCCCGTCTGCTCATGCCGATGGATTAATAATTCATCTTCACAAAAGAAGGTGTCCTGCCGACGATTGCCTCGCGGGGTGACATGATGAGGATATTTTGCTGCGACTACTCTTGCCATACGGCCCATGTTTATTGTCTATGACTATCATCACTGCTTGTCCAGAAAAAACTAGCATGGTGTCCCCAGATTTTCCCCCAGATTTCTAAACTCGTTATTCCTTTAACTCAGATCAATATTTTTGATGCAAATCTTCATTTTTTTACGAATGAAAATCTCGAATGCCCAAAATAGCTGACGATTGCCACGATTGGAATTAAGAAAGCGCCAGATATTTTAGGGTCTATCTTGAGAACCTCCACGAAAAAAGGAAGCAAGGCAAAGCCTAAAATGGTTGTTGCTGTGTACGTAGAATAAAATTTAAAAAATTCAATCATTACGCCTTTCCCCCTGACGGTTGATTTAAAGGTGATATGTTTGTGGAAGAGAAAAGCACTGATAGTGGCTATAATATTAGAAATAATGGCAGCCGTCATATAGGCCACATAGCGTTTTTGAAAAACAAAAGCCAAAAGGTAATCAAGACTAATATATACCAGATATCCGAAGATGGTGTTCCATACACCTATTAAAAAAAAACGGATTTTAACTTGATGCGTAAGCCACAATTGCTTCCATGATATTTTCAAAAGAGCGCCCCTTGAAAACTAATCAAAATTAATTCTCTCCTTTTCGATAACCAGTGGTCGTTTCAGCACTTGCGTATGAATAGAGCCGATATACTCTCCGATAATACCGATAAAAAATAGCTGCACAGATGAAAAGAAAAAGAGCCCGATGACCAGAGGCGCAATGCCTACAGAAAAACTGTTCCAGAAGATCAATTTATAGATAAAATATCCCAAGGCAACCAGCAGGCTGAACAGCGCCACGGTAAATCCTGTCATGGTTGCCAACCGCAGAGGTACTTTTGAATGGTTGGTAATACCAAGCATGGCTATATCGTAGAGGACATAAAAGTTATTTTTAGTAAATCCCCTTTTGCGGGAAGGTTGCTTATACTCGATGACAGCCCTTTCGAAACCAATATCGCAGATTAATCCCCGGAAATAAGGATAGGGATCTTCAATACTGCGCAGGGTCTCAATCACTTTTTGGTCATACAAACCGAAGCCTGTAAAGTTTTTAATCAATTCTACTTCCGATAGGCGCGCGACAAGATTGTAATATCCTTTACGAATAGCATAAAATATTGGTGATTCTTCACTTTGCGTCTTGACACCGATAACGATCTTGTACCCTTCTTCCCATTTCCTGATAAATTCCTTGATCATAATGGGCGGGTCCTGTAAATCGGCAACAATGCTGATGACTGCATTACCCTTTGCCTGCATGAGAGCGTGATGGGGTGAGCGAATATGTCCAAAGTTTCTGGTATTTACTATGATTTTAACCCTGTGATCATGATTCGCTATTTCTCTAAGGATTGCAACAGTTTCGTCCTTCGAGGCATTATCGATAAAAATGTGTTCATATTCGTATTGAGGTAAATCTTGAAAAACAGCTTTTACCTGTTCATAAAGTTCTTTGACATTTTCTTCTTCGTTGAAACAGCCTGTTACGACGCTGATTCGCTTTAATTCAGACGGCATGGCTATTCAAGCCCCCTGTTATAGATCAGCTTTTTTAATTCATCACTGTGTGCATATGGACTGTCAATATCATCAATCATGATGGGTTGGTCTTTCAAAATTGAATGGAGCAGAATTTCACCGTTCATCAATTCCCGGCAGGATATCTGGCCTTTTTGCAGAGGAATAGCCAGGTAGATGTCCTTATCAGATAAAGCGTGTCCTTCCGGCAGATCCCGTACGGCATAGACACCTCTAACCAACGCATCGAGATATTTTTTTTCCTTTTCAGGTATCACCCGCCTTTGATAACCACTGCTGCCACACATTTCTTTAACTTTTCTAAAAGCTTTGAACCATTGATCAATTTGCGTTGGAAGTGAGCAGTATGGGGACACAGGATTTTTTCCATCATTGATATCAATATGTCGCTCAAAGGTACGGGCACCTTTCGCATAGCCAATCATAATGGAAGTCTGCCAGTCATGATATTCGTGTGTGGATAAACCAATCGTATGATTGGGATAACGGTTCTTCAGAAAATCTATTTGATTGAGTTCCAATTCATAATCTTCTGTCGGATAGATGGCTACACAATGGTTGATTGCCAGGGGAATGTTCCTATTCTCAAAAAAGGTTACTAAATCATCCAGGTCCTTAAGGGAAGAGCCGCCGGTTGAGACAATCACAGGTTTTCTCGTTTTGGCGATCTTTTCAATCAGCACCCAGTCATTGGAATCAGAACTGGCAATTTTTAAAATTTGAATCCCTAAATTGACACACAAATCAACGGAATGTTCATCAAAAGGAGTGGCCATTGGAATGCATCCACTCATCCGTACAGCCTTTACAAGTGTCACAAAATCATCCTCAGACAACTGAGTACCCATCGTTTTTTTTATGTATCTAATATCATTACGGTCACGAAAATCCTTGTGAATAAAAGTACCAACATCTCTAAGCTGCAATTTTATGGATGCCTTGACATTGTTGAAGCGGACAATACGCCCGAATTCTGTGACGATTTTTAAACCGCGATCAACATTGCCCAGGTGGTTATTCGCCAGTTCCAGAACAAATAATTCATCAAAAATGTCTCTGTTCATGCATTCCCCTTTTGAATGATTTTTACAATATCAGGCATCTTGCTTATTCTAAAGTTGATACATACTGAATCATTTTCAAAATGTCCATAACCATAATCTGCTGCTGCAAACTTAATTCCACAAGTTGTTGCGACTTCCTGATCAAGAATTGTATCTCCAACGGAGAGTACCTTTTCGTGATTCAGGCCATGTTTAGCGATCAGGTAAGTTATCGCGTCGGATTTGGATTGAAAATTTGGCGTCATCGAATCAGGACAGATGATCTCTGTAAAACAATGCCTGACATTTAAGAAATCCAGAATTTTCTCGGTTGGAAGCTTCGGCTTGCTCGTTACCAGATAATTGCGGATGTTGAGGTTTTCAAGTTCAATTAAGGCAGTTTTCACGCCATTAAACAACAGTGATTTTTTCCACCCGGCGTTATCATATGCTTTGCGGAATTCTTTTACCAGCGATTCCAGTTCGTTCCCTTCGATGTCCGGAAATATCCGACGGAAAAGATCGCGTATTGGCGGTCCAATGTATGGGTGCAGTTTAAAAGATCCTCGAGCGGGGCAAACAGCATCGACCGCGCACCGGCACGCATATTCAATGCCGGGAAGCGAATCGACCAGCGTACCATCCAGATCAAAGATTATATTTTCTATTTGCATCAATTTTCGATTGGCTTTATCCATAAATTTTCAAGAAGTTCTTGGCGGTCCAAGAATGGATACATGTCCTCCAACGGCGCCGATACAATCCGGCCATCCGGAAGCTGTCTGGAACTGGTTTTGGGCTCAAAAGTCTGCTCCGGATTAATCATGACTTCACACAAAACCGGTCCATTTTGAGCAAGAATTTCATCAATCGTATTCACAAAATCTGCAGATTCAATTCTATAGGCAGGCAGACCGTACGCTCTGGCAATTCTTACAACATCGGGGAAAGAAGTACCGCTGTCAGGGCTTTCACCAATGAAATTCCCAAAAAAATTCTTTTGAGTAATCCTGATAGAGAGATAGCCTCCATTGTTCAAAACAAATATTTTGATCGGCATCTGATGATGCACAATGGTTTGTAACTCCTGAATGTTCATTTGTATGCTGCCGTCTCCAGCCAGACAAACAACCCGTTTCCCCTCACGTGCTACTGCGGCGCCAATGGCCGCAGGCAAGTCATAACCCATCGATGCCGATCCAGAATTGCTGAAGAGTCGCTGCCCCTTTTTCAGAAAAGCCGCCTGATAAGGGATGATACATGCCGTTGCATTGGCACAGACCGCGACATCATCATTGCCTAATCGATTGAATAACGTTTCAATGAAGTGGTATGGGTTGACTCTGCCGTTGAAAGTCCTATGCCGCTCTAAAACCACAGGATATTTGGCAACCAGATCCCGGCACCAGGTCAACCAATCCTTATGCTTATTTGCGTCATAAGCAAATTGATCAATCTGAGAATCCAATTCTTCCAGAAAGAACCTGGCATCACAATGCACAGGCATGTCGATTTTGACCATGGGACGTTTAAGCTCAGCCAAGTCCGCATCAACCTGAATTTTAAAAGCCTCCCGGGCAAAGGACTGCCAGTTGTAGCTGACCTGGCGAACGTTCAAGCGCGCACCGAGGATCAATAAAAGGTCTGCGTTTTGGACGGTAAAGTTGCCGGCCCGTGTGCCGATTGTTCCGGGTCTTCCGCAGAAAAGAGGATCATCGGATGCAATGATATCGTGCGTCCAGGCGGTGGTGACAGGTATTCTCAGCCTGTTAATTACCCTATCAAAAACATCAAGAGCGTGGGCAAGGCGGATACCGGTTCCCGCCATAATGACAGGCCGTTTCGCGGTTATGATTTTTTCCAGAATCGTACGACATAATTGCGGTAACTGTTCCAGATCCCAACCAGGGGTGTCTTCCTGCGGGTTATAGCCCTGTAATTCGTTTTCGTCTATCATGCTGGCCTGGATATCCATCGGAATATCCAGCCAGCAAGGGCCGGGCGGACCCTGTTGCGCCAGATGGATCGCCTTTTCCAGATGGTATCGTATGGACATGGGATCAGTTACCAGAACGGCATATTTCGTAATACCACGCACCATGCTGATGATATCGCCTTCCTGATCACCTAATTGCCTGAGACCGGGAATATCATACATGGCCATGCATGTTTCTCTTTTGATCTGTCCGGAGATCACCAACATCGGTATGGCGTCTGTCCAGGCGCCAAAAACACCATTTAAAGCATTGATTCCACCCGGGCCGGAGGTAGTATTGATGACACCCAGTTTCCCGGTGATACGTGCATAACCTTCAGCAGCCATTGCACAGGCCTGTTCATGATGATTGCAGATATAATGGAGGCGTTTTTCTTTGCGGATAGAATCATTCAGATGCATGGCGCCGCCACCGGTAAGCATAAAAATATGGCACATGCCATAATCTGCTAAATATTTAAAAATGTAGTCGGATAGCTTGATCATTTTTTATACTTTCGTGGCATACATAATCAAATCAAAACCACTAAACCCGTGAGAACGTAAGAAATATTTATAGCTGCCGTTATTCGGCAACTCCATACATGACCGTTTCAAATCCATTGAATGCGTGCATTCTGAGATAGCATTTGTACCCCCCCCATTATCTCACTTACCAATAGCGGTATTTGCCATAAATCAGCGGGACGATGGTACAAGCAAATAGCTAATCCGGGTCGATATTTGGAAATAATCCCCCGGGCACCTAAAAGGGCTTCATATTCAGCGCCCTCAATGTCCATTTTAATCAAGGTAGGTGCAAAATCAGGAATAACGTCATCGAGGGATAAACACTGAATAACAATATCCCCCTTTTCGGTCATGATGCTGGCCTCACCTTGACCGGAAGAAAATCGCATTTGCTTCGTCAAAGAATGAACGCCACAGGGCCAGAGAGCTATATTATTCAAAAAACTTAAGTTGCTTTTAACGAATTGAGAAAGTTTTTTAAAGTTTCCCTGATCAGGCTCAAAGGCAGCAACAGACTCTATTGGAATATCATTCTTGATCAGGTAAGCAATCGTGTCGCCATCAAAGGCGCCGCAATCAACAAAACGGAGTGGCGTTTTCCATGCAGGTAGATCAGGCGGGAAGTATTGATGTTCCATGTCTGGCTTGGGGAGGGCATCGTACTCTCCTGTAAGTCGGAATTGTATTATGGCATTGTAGAGATTTTTACTTTCATCGTCTTCCCAAATGTTAACGGCCTCTTCTATGATTGGCTCAAATGACTTGTAGTAAGCACGAGAGGTAAGCCAGAACCGATCACCCAGTTCCTTGCCAAAATGGTCATATAGTTCGATAAGGGTGACAATTCGACCATAACCATAAGATCTGAGCATTTCGATGATCGGTGGGATTTCAACACCTCGATTGTGTATTGCGATGATCACATTCGTTTTACTTCGTTCTTCGGCTGAAAAGTAATGGTCCCTGGGTTGATAAATAGGGATTCCGTCCCAATAACTATTTGGCTTCGCATTTTGATCTAAGAAAAAACTAACAGGAATGCCGTTGTTCTTTAAAATGCGAAACACGTCTTTACCAATATTTCCGGCACCGTAAATGATTGTTCTGGTGTGCTCTTCCCAAAATGGTTCGGCTTTTTCCAGATTAGTAAATTCTTGAAAAATTGAATGAATCGATTCGCTCATTTTATTCATCCAGATATATGATCGAATTAGTTAAACCAAGCAATCGTATTTGCCTGGCAATGTCCTCTTGATGGAGAACAGTTGTCACTAAAATTGGGAATGGCCGATTCCCGATTTCATCTGGTGATATGATTTGAATATCTTTGAGCGATTTGCCTTGATTCATCGGATTGTTATCAACAAAAGCAACAATATCTGCGTTCACCAAGGAGGTTTCAGCTAAAAGTTTCATGACCAGTTGACCGGTGCCCCAGACAATAAGCCGATTTGATTTAGCTAGTACCTGTTGTATTTTATTATCAATCTTAGCCAATATTGTTCTTGATTTGGCAATATAATCAAATATATTGGAAACCAGTTCAACATCTTTGGTAATGCTGAACTGGTTTGGACGCTGATCTTTCATTAAGGATACGCTATAAATTGCAGGGTAAGGCATACCTGGAGAAGATTCGATTTCTTTTTCTCCTTTGGAAATGACTGCAAATCCAGACAGGTTCATTAAATTTTCAAGACAACGTTGGGAAAAATGATTGATATGCTCTGTATTGAAATCCTGAAAGGGTGCGAAAACATAATTATTGTATTGGAAGGCATTCGGCACTTCAGCGTAGATATATGTTTTATGCTTATCGGTTGTAGTGTAGATAGATCGATAGATAGCGCTTAACACACCCTTTAAATCATATACATGTTCAAGAACATGAGACATCACGATACAATCATGAAGACCAAAATTTAGTGGGTCTGACAAGGATCCAATCTGCGCATCAATGCCTGAACGGCGAACATTTTCAACGCATACAGGGGATGGATCAACGCCAAATAGTTTCGTATAACCTATATCTTTAAAGGATTTGAGAACTCCGCCATTGGCACACCCGACGTCAAGAATTCGGGTTCCCCTATCTGGCAGGAAAGAAGAAATGAAATTTGCAGTTTCATTGAAGCGCTTTCGATCCCATGGTGTTTCACCACCACCCGTAGAAGTTTTATTATCTTCATACTTCGAATAGTTCGCATAAAAGAGATCATATTCATCTTGCGTGACCGATGTATCCGCATACACAAAGCCACATTCGCAGCAGCAAACCACATCATAACCATTGGACAAAGGATGACCATCGGGTAAAACAAATTTCTGCGTATGAAGAAATTCTGCTTCAACATTTTCACAAATGGGACAAGCTCGAATAGCTCTTTTTTTCATCCACATATTGCGCCTTTTTGCCTTTCATAGTGGACAGTCCGCCTTATGCTCTCTTTCAAATCAACGATTTGCTGTACGCCTAATTCTCGTGTAATTTTATGATTTGAAGGAACATATCGTTCCGGCAATTGATTTGATCGGGTATTCTCTTTTATTGAAATCGATAATTCCGGTTTGAAATGTCCGGCAATCTCTTTTGCCAAGGCCGCAATCGTAATATCTTTTTCTGACCCCACGTTATAAGGATCGCCTGATTCTCCACGCAAAAGGATTGTCCACAACCAGATCGCCAAATCGGCAGCATACAGGTAAGACCTGAAGGGTGTTCCATCCCCTTTGACTTGGATAGGGCCGCCTTGCAGGCCATCACGGATAAAATTGCCGATAGCATAATGAATATCGAGGGGCAAATAGGGTCCAACAAAGGCAAAGCAGCGGGCGATCTTGGTCTGTATGCCATACGCTTTGCAGTACATCGTGCATAGCATCTCTGCTGCCCTTTTTCCTTCCCCATAGGCTGATCTGGGATCAGTTGGATCGGGGGTGCCAGCATATTCCTCAGGAATATGGGTGATCTCAGACGGTTGTTTCCCATAAACTGCCCCGGAACTGGTGAGCAGAAACTTCTTTGTTTCCGCGTACCGGGCAAATTCCAGCGTATGACGGGTTCCTTCTATGATTGTGTCCCACATCAGGAGGGGATTTTCTTCGTTCAGTTTGGCACTGGCCTCTGTGGCGGCATGGATAACAAAATGAAATTGCCCTTTGGGAAATTCAAAATCCCGTATGTCACCAATGTGAAATTTTATGGCCAGATGGGTGGCCAAGTGAGGGGCTTTCTTCAAAAAGGCTTTATAATTGCGGGTAAGAACCAGGGCTTCGGCATTCAACCTGAGCTTATCATTTGCCCAGGCAAAGCTTTCCAGAAGCCAACAGCCGAAAAACCCCGTGCCACCGGTGATGAAAAGTTTCTGATTCCGGAGCTCTTCCCACAGACCACGCGTATGGGCGAGGATATGATCCAAGTCTTCAGCAAGCGGGTTTTGAAAAGAAGCGTCCATATTTACCACGTCTTCCACGGTGCGTTGCCTGTTTCCCACAGGGATTCAAGATAGCGCAGATCGCGGGCCGTATCCATGCACTGCCAGAAGCCGTTATGCCGGTAGCCGCAAAGTCTGCCTTCTTTCGCCAAAGTCTCCATGGGGTCATGTTCCCACATGACATTGCCTTGAATATAGTTCAAGGCCTCCGGCTCGATCACGAAAAAACCTCCGTTGATCCAGCCTTCGTGCAGGATGGATTTCTCCTGAAAGTGACGGATTTTGTTTCCTTCGAATTCCACGGCGCCGAAGCGGGCCGGAGGGCGGACGGCTGTCAAGGTTACCAGCGATTGCTGCTTGTTGTGAAATTTTAACAAGCCATCCAGATGAACATCGCAAACGCCGTCTCCATACGTCATCATGAAGGTTTTATTTCCAATAAGCCGCGCTAACTTTTTCATTCTGTCTCCGGTCAGTGTGCTCAGGCCGGTGTCCACCAGATGAACCTTCCATTTTTCTCCCTTATTTTTGGTCATCATTTGCACTGCGCCATCGTGCAGGGTAATGGTGAAATCATGTCCAAGACTATAGAAATCAAGGAAATAGCGTTTGATCATTTCGCCTTTATATCCCAGGGCAAGGATGAACTCGTTGAATCCATAGCGGGAATAATGCTTCATAATATGCCACAGAATCGGCTTGCCGCCGATTTCAACCAGGGGTTTGGGGCGGATTTCTGTCTGCTCGGCCAGGCGGGTGCCCATGCCGCCGCATAATATGACGATGCGCATTTTCTTTTTCATCTTTTTAGAAAAACCTCAATTTTCTCCAGTGTATAGTTGAGCATTTCCTGTGTCAAGCCCGGATAAACGCCTATCCAGAAGACCTGATTCATGACAAAATCGGAATTTATCAGGCTTCCAATTTTCCGGCAAGCCATATCCTTGAAGGCCGGCTGGCGGGTGAGGTTGCCGCCAAAAAGCAGGCGGGTGTCGATTTTATGCGCGTCAAGATGACGGATAAGATCGTTGCGCGTAAAGGGGGCATCGGTTCTTACCGCCAGCGGAAATCCGAACCAGTTTGGCTGAGCCTGCTGTGTTGCCGCCGGTAAAATGAGAAATTCCTGCAGATCTTTCAATCCTTCATAAAGAATCTGAAAGTTTTTATGTCTTAACTCGTTGAAGCCGGGCAGTTTCTTTAATTGCGATACGCCCAGGGCTGCCTGCATGTCCGTCAGTTTCAGGTTATAGCCAACATGGGAATAGGTGTATTTATGGTCGTAGCCCAAGGGGAGATCGCCCATCTGCTTTTCAAATCTTTTTTTGCAGGTGTTGTTATGGCCGGTTTCGCACCAGCAGTCCCGGCCCCAATCGCGAAAAGACTCGATCAGTCTTTTCAGCTCAATGTCGCCGGTGACAACGGCCCCGCCTTCTCCCATGGTAATATGATGGGCCGGGTAGAAGCTGAAAGTGGCAATGTGTCCGAAAGAACCGGTAAAAGATGCCCCCTTTTGGTTTGTGAAGACGGTATCGATTGCATGTTGGGATTGATAAGTTGATCCCAGCGCGTCACAACTGTCCTCAATCAGCCAGAGGTTATGTTCCTGACAAAAAAGCATTACGGCGTCAAGATCGAAAGGGTTGCCAAGGGTGTGGGGCAGAAAGACGGCCCTGGTCTTCGGAGATAACGCGGCCTCCAATTGAGATACGTCAATATTATATGTTGGAACCGTTACATCAACAAATACAGGAACTAAATTATTCTGCAGGATCGGATTTAGCGTTGTCGGGAAACCGGAAGCCAGCGTGATGACTTCGTCACCCGGCATCAGGCGACGTTCTTTCAATTTTGGCGATGTCAGGCAGGAAAGGGCCAGCAGATTTGCGGATGATCCGGAATTGCAGAGGATGGTATGTTTTACGCCGAGGTAATTGCTGAAAGCCTGTTCAAACTCGCCGGCAAAACGTCCGGTAGTTAACCAGAAATCCAGAACCGCTTCCGTCAGGGAAATCATATCCTCGGCATCATAAACCTTGCCGGAGACGGGTATCGGGGTTTGTCCGGGAATGAATGGAGACTTCTGCAGCGGTGCGTGAGCGGCGCGGTAAAAATTCCTGACGGCATTCCGGACATCCTGTCTCATTGCTTCATGGTCCACGATGCTCTCCCCGCTTTTGCCTGCTCTGAATATTGCTGGATCTGCCGGATGCAGAGCTCATACATATCCGGTTGCTTTGGTTTGCGATAAAACTCTTTGTACCATTCAGCCGCAAGGATGATCGACTGATCAATCGACAGGGTGTTATGCCAATCCAGAAGAGTCAGAGCCTTGTCGCAGCAGAGTTTGAGGGTTGCGGCTTCATGAACGGCAGCAGGATCGGACGTGTCCTGCCAGTTGCCTGAGCCCCAGGCATGGATGAAACGATCAACGACATCCGCAACGGGTAAATGCGCGGCACTGCCCGGTCCGAAGTTCCAGCCGCCGCTGTACGTATCCGGATGATCCCACAAGAGCGCTCCGGCCCAGAGGTATCCGCTGAGCAGTTCCAGAACGTGCTGCCAGGGACGGATGGATTTGGGATTCCTGATATCAACGGTACGGTTTGAGGATAAGGCGCGGACACAATCGGGAATCAGCCTGTTTTCTCCCCAGTCGCCCCCGCCGATGGCGTTGCCCGCGCGGCAGGATGCGGCGCCGATTTGCCGTTCGCCCGAAGCCTGTCTGCTGAAAAATGACCGGAGATAGGCATTAAAAATTATTTCGGCACACCCTTTGGATGCGCTGTATGGGTCGCTGCCGCCCATCGCGTCATTTTCCCGGTAGCCCCACACCCATTCCCGGTTTTCATAACATTTATCGCTGGTGACGTTTACCAGAACCTTAATACTGGGGGTCGAGCGGACTGCTTCCAGAACATTAACCGTGCCCCCGGTATTTGTATCGAAGGACAGCTTGGGTTGTTCATAAGAAGTCCGGACAACCGCCTGCGCGGCAAGGTGAAAAACGAAATCCGGCTGATATTGGTTGAAAACCGTTTTTACATTTTCAAAATCACGGATGTCACCGTGAATATGAGTGATGCGGTCATGCAGAGCACAGGCTTCAAAATTGTTGGGATCACCCGGCGGATCGAGAGAATAGCCGATCACCTGAGCGCCCAGTTCTTTGAGCCAAACGGAAAGCCATGACCCTTTAAAGCCTGTATGACCGGTAACAAGGATTATTTTATTTTTATAAACATTTTTAAACATGATTTTTTCCGTAAGATGAAATCTGTTCCGGCAATATTTTACGAAGCTTGCTTCGGTTGGAGCTGAAGCTTTCAACCATGGGATTTCCGCGGTATCCTTTGAGGCGCATGATGATGATCCGTTTTGCGTAAATGTTACGTTACTCAAGTTCTTTTGGCAGTATACTTTAAAGGCGAGATACTTTTGTGTCAAGGAAATTTCTGATAAATGTAGGAAGCTACGCAAGAACTCGGATGAACCTATTTTTTCAACTTGAATCATTTGGTGCAGTACTGTATTGTAGTGGTGGAGGTGCATTATGAGAAGCGTTCTGTCTGTCAGTCTGCCAGAGAAGATGGCGGCAGAACGGGATGCCATTGCCCGTGCAACAGGAAGAAATAAAAGCGATATCGTAAAAGAGTCGCCGGGGGTGTTTTTATGGGAGGCCAGCTTCCGCCGGATCTGTCGCAAGCTGGCTTTTATGGTTCTGTTATCTGGCAGCCACCTTACGCATTTTCACTCAAGCCTCTTGAAGTTATGGATGTCTATGAAGTCGTCAAGTGATATTCCAAATAATTACGTAATCTTCGTAGCGCCTCAAATCCTTATATTTTTGTGGGCGGGGATTTTGTCCTCTAAAGCGAAGTTCATCCGCACGGATGTGATCGGTTCTCCAACCTGATGGATATGTCTCTCGCGAATGGGCCCCAGCCATCCGGCGGCAGCGGAAAGGTAACGAATTTTATGTGGATCGATTCCCATAATGCGGGCACACGTGGCGTCAACTGCCGGGAAATTACGGCCCATGACGATGACTTGGGCTGCTTTGGGTATGCCCATGATGGGGCCATCTCCTTCCATTCCGATGATTCCGTCCACAATCGCGAAATGCGGCTTTACAGTTGCAGTAATATCTAAGAGCGACTGTTCGATACCCAGGGAGTGGAGTACATTTTTAGGCCATCCATAATAAGCGCCGGGCATAAGACCGAAGAGATTTTTCATGGAAAGCGTTATCCCTGTCCAGTGATGGGTTTTGAGTTTGGGGAGGGAAACGATCCAATCCACCTCCTGAAGAATTCCGGGGAGGTAAAATGAACTGCACTTGGTGTATTTCCCGGCATTGGGTTTTTCAAAAACCGCATCATAATTGAGGTCCACAAACGGCAGGCGGTCTTCTTTAATGATTTCCGAAAATCCGGATTCTTCCAATATGTAAATGGTGTCCCGGCAATGACCTGTGCCTTCGGCGATGTAAACTTTAGCCGCACCCAGGTGTAAAAAAGCTTCGGCGACGCCTCTCACGAATAGCGGGTGCGTATTAATATGCGGTTTTTCGGTATGCGGTTCAACGAGATTAGGCTTCAGCAGAATCTTTTTGCCCTTTATCTCTGCCGCGGAGACGCCCAGTTCCTGAAAACCAGCCCGAACAATCCAGGAAATGTCCGCCTGATAATCCCTCACTCTGGCAATAAACGTTTCACTCCTGAAGCCGTTTTCATACGCGCTATACAATGGTAATCCAAGAGCAAGTGCGGAACTTCCCACAAGAGTGCCCCATAGAAATTGCCTTCTGGTCATGCCATTGGGGGATGATATAATGTTGTGAATCGTTTCTTTCATGGGTTCAGCTTTCAGTATGAAAAATTCCTTGTAACCCTTTGGGGGCGGTATAGGAGATAAGCAGCAGGCTCAAAAGAGAGGTTTGGAATTCTCCGTAGGTTTTTTGTAGATTTAAGGATTCCAATATTTTTTCTTTAATTTCCCCCGGTCGTTCATCCCAGACGCTCAAACCGAGAATGCCCCATCCCAGGGAGAATGGCGCCTTTATTTTCTCAATCCGGGATTTTAAATAATCGATACTTTTGTCAATATCTGGTCTGGATATACTTCCGTATAATGCGGAAATTGCTATGGCGGTACTATCCGGCATGGGGTAAAGTTCTCTACCGAAAACAGTGGTGTTGCCGTAATTCCATCCGCCGTTGTTCAATTGCCTGTTCATGATCATTTTTATACCTTCCTTTACGCGAACGTGTTCTGTATGACCGGCAATTTTAAGGGCCAATATCGAAAGGGCTGTGGGTTCAATCCAGGAGTGAGTATTTTCAATCCAGGGCCAGCCGTGGATTGATGTGTCGTGTCCAGTCGGGGCATCCGCTTCTTTTGGAAAATGGATTCCAGTAGTGTTCAGAAGAAATTGAATGGCTTTATCGTATTGGTTTCTGTATTCGGACGCCCCTTGCCAGGCAAGTATCGCAAGAGCGGTGGGCCAGAACGCGGCGGAGTTATGCACATCGATGCATATGCGTCCGTCTTCACGCTGTATGGCGCTTAGATATGCCTGAGCGGTTTTTATTTCTTCTGTTTTGATGCCACTGGATAAGCACGCGAGGATTGCCCAGCTTGTGGCAACGGGGCATGGTATTTTATGAGTGATGGATGGGAAAAATCCGCCATTTCCTGCTTTCCGTGTTAGGATGGTCTCATTAAGATAGTTTATCACATTTTCGGCATTGATCATCTTTTGGTCCACGGTCTATAAAAATTCTTTATTAACATGTAATTTATAAATAGAGCCGGAACCATCCAAATGATCCATTTTTCACTACGGACGGTAAAGGCAGTTATCCACGCCATTAAATTGATTATTACGTATATAAAAATCATAAATTTTGAGTAGGGTCGCAAAGGATTATCAATGATCCAGACGCTAGCCTGAATGATTGCTACAAGAAGTAACACATAATCGTTTACCCACACATAAGGCGTGGTCATAAGAGATATAAAGATAAGAATAGGAACTTGCTCCGCCCATTCCCATTTCGCGTAGTTACGATACCAATAATAGGCGAACCATGCAGTTCCCACTATGGCCGGCAGGTATTGAAGAAAGTGTTCTTCTTTTCCCAATAGCGATCTCAGCCAATACCCTAGGGTAGGCGTTTCCCAATAATACAGATATGAATGGGACAATATTTCTGTGTAATATTGGAAGAAAACGTTAGGGTTATAAAGAAGAGGGATTGCTGTTATAAAGAAAGTTGCGCATGCTGCACCCAACAAGACTCCCCATCTTTTTTTATAAATAATCCAAAAAAGAAGTGCTATTAAAAATAAATATGTATCCTGTGGTTTTATGCCAAGAAAGCATACAAAGACTCCGGCCAAAAACCAATTTTTTTGCTTCGCGAAGTGTAAAAAGCCCACTACTCCGAGAAGGATAATCGGGACAATCTGACCACTTACAAGACAAAAATAAAGCGGCATATAAGTATAAATTAACAGGCTCCAATGCCGGTTAGTATTTGTACCGCCGTAAAATTGCCACAACCAAACCGAACAAATCAATGTGATGATAAACATAAATAATAACCATAACAGTTTGCCACAAACATAATTCTCTAAAGCAAAAGGAAGGACAAACGGAAGTATCCAGGGTGGACTATACATTACGTTGGGTACTTTAGCAGTCCAACCGGTAGAAGTTTGCAGAGCCAATATTTGATCCGCTTGATAAGGATTTTGTTCATTGATTAAAAGTCGTGCTGATGCCCAGTAGGCAGTAAAGTCACCGCCCATTTTGGTAATTGGCCACTGATTATAGGATACCTTAAGAAATAATATTAAGAACAATATTATTGCAATTAAACAAAAAAATTGAATTTTTTTTCTTGATTCTAAACGCATGTCAGATATTCAAAATAATTTCGTCATTATTTATTTTTTCGCTGCTGAAACGGTTGCCAAAGTTGCCTGAAAGTATATGGCAAGTACAGTAGTCCGAGAGGCAGGACAAAGGCATACATCAAGCCCCAGTATATATTAAATGACCGGCCTACGATCATAAAAGCCAGCACATATATGCCCACTGTGCAGAAAACTCTTATCCCTGCTGAGTCCCGCCATCCAGTGAGGCCAAGAAGAGCCAGCGGCAAAATGATTGCGATAACCCATGGTGGTAATAATATAAAAAAGGGATGCATCTGGGCTGTATCCAAAACAAATGGCCAACCACCGAAAACTATCCACCCACCCTGAAGAACTTTATCATTTTCTGTAATCAGTTTACTGACAATTGACCAATGAATCAGTAATTCACCGCCAAAACAAAGAATACCTGTAAACCAGATCAGGGCTTCCCGGCGCTGGCCTTCGATGTATGCCAGAATCATCATGATAAATACAAACGGAAGAGACAATTCCCGCAGGAAAAGCGCCGCAAGGCCAGCGGCCACAGAGGCATAGCGCCATCCTCGGGCATGCGCCGCCAGAGATAGGGCAATGAGTGTCCCTGCCCAGAATTCATGCGCCAGGAAGGGTCCCGGGAGAAGGCTGTAAATGGCAGGCCCGGATAGAATCAAACCACCCAGAAAGACTTGCCAGACGGTATACTGGTATTGATGAAAAACCATAAGCCAGATCAATAGAGTGGTTATTGCAAGGATGAACGCGATTATCTGACCCGTCCTCAAAGATGGTAGCTTTCCCAAAAGCCAGGCGAGCGCCGGTAATCGCCAGTTGAAAACGCTGGCAGTGGTGAAACCCATCCTGCGCAATTCATGACCTGCAGCCGAATAATAGCTTTCGCCCGCATGAATTTTTTCCACGATAGTCTGGTAGCACTTTAAATCAGCATCTTTTGGTTTTTTCCCCTCTATATAAGGGTGAGGTCTGCAGACGGCAAGCCCGTATAAGATTGAAGCAATAAGAAGAACTATGACAAAAACAGCGCGGCCAGCGGTTAAATTAGAAGAATGACAATCGCTTAGACTGGAATATTTATTCATGCTTTGTTATTCCCTTTATTGACCCACATCGGCTCTAGGACCTACTTGCAGAAAAACGATGTCATCTCGAAGGAACGGAGTGACTGAGAAATCTGCGAGATCACTAAATAGATTTCTCCCTGCGGTCGAAATGACAAATCACGAACTTCTGCAAGTAGGTACTATTGACCGATACAATGTTAATTTCTTATCACATATTAAATTAAAATTCAGTAAGCCGTTATGGATAAATTTTAGAAAAATAGTACCAAGGTACAATAGCACTATAACGTAAAATGTATAATGCTACAAACCATTAAATTAATTTAATAGTTTTGAAAAAATATGTTGACATATAATATAAAATGTAATAAAATTCAAACATAAATGTGTTTGTAATACCGTTTTTTGCGAACTTCGACGAAGTTTCTTACGAGGTGGTAAAATTCACCTTCAAGTGAGGAGAAAAGAAAGTTTAAGGTGTCAAAAATTTGGGGGCGATGATTTTTACGGTGGAAAAGGTGCTGTTATTGGGCGTGCTGATTATTGCCGTGATAACAGACATCCGCAGTAATCGAATTCCCAACTGGCTTACGTTTCCTGCCATGATTATGGGGCTTGGTTTTAATTATATTTCCGCCGGAGCTTATGGTCTTCTGTTTGGTATTGAAGGTCTTCTTCTAGGGGGAGTGCTTTTTATTATACTTTACGCATTGGGTGGCATGGGAGCGGGAGACGTTAAGTTAATGGGCGCAGTGGGTTCAATGCTCGGGCCGCAAATGGTTCTTTGGGCGGCCCTCTACACTGCCGTTATCGGCGGTATCTATGCGCTTGCTGTTATTGCGTTTCATCCACGCACTAAGGCAACGAGAACAGCACTTCAAGAGACAATTAAGGGATTTGTTTATTCCAAAAGTTTAAAGTATAATAAACCAAATAATGTAGAAAATCCGCCTAAATTATGTTACGGTGTGGCAATTGCGATAGGCACTATCGTGACGGTCATTCTGAAGTCGGGATAAAAAACACAGTATCCACCCCCTTAATCCCCCGCCGGCGGGGGACAGGAATGGGAGATTCCCCGCCAGCGGGGGACAGAAAGCGGCACAGGATAAATTCTACGTTTAGGATTAGGAGAGGAGGAAGAATGAGGCGATGAATAAAAACTTATCTTTGATTATACTGGTTGCGGGAGTAATCGTAGCCCTTCTGGCGGGTATCGGCACTTATACCTGGCTTCATAAGCGAACAACCGTTCAGAGTCAAACGGCTGCAACCCGGCCGGTGGTGGTCGCGGCGGCCGATTTGTCGTGGGGCAAGGTGTTGGACGCGTCACAGGTAAAAACCGCTCCTTTCCTCAAGTCCAGCATGCCTCAGGGAAGCTTTTCCCAGCCGTCGGAAGTGGCGGGAAGAACACTTCTTTACCCGGTAAAGGCAGGAGAGCCGCTGTTCGAGACTCAGCTTGCGCCGACATCTGTTAAAGTTGGAGGAGTAAGCGCTCTTATCTCCCCGAATAAAAGGGCTATGGCAGTTAAGGTGGACAAGGTAATTGGGGTATCCGGCTTTATTAATCCGGGAAACCATGTTGATGTTCTGGTGACAATTGAAAATCTTACCAAAACCGTTTTGGAAAACATACTTGTTCTGACCGTAGGACAACAGATGGAAAGGACCGGGACTCAGGAAAAGCCCGTTCCTGTGGACGTTATCACTATGGAATTGACATCCGTCGAAGCGGAAAAATTAGCCCTGGCCGCTTCCAACGGCAAAATAATGCTCGCTCTTCGCAATCCGACAGACACTAATTCAGTGGTGACCAGGGGTGTAACGGTGCCTGTGCTTCTTTCTTCACTCGGCGCTCCTGTTGCGGTTGCGGCAAGATCAAGATCGGCGGTCATTCATAAGTCAGTAACCGTTATCAATACAACCAGGCCTGTGTATGTGGTTCAGGGTATCAAAGGCGGAGCGGTAACAGAATACAAGTTTAATAAGGAGGGAGAATAATGAGACTAATGAAAAGAGGAAATAAAATAGTCCTTCTGCTACTTCTTGTATTCTTTTTGATCCTGCCGGTTACCGGCATGGCTTCGGGTCCGGAACGTATAAGCATGAACAATGCAAATCCGGAGAATCTTACAATAATTTCCGGAAAGTCAGTAATTCTTGAAAGTAAGAATCCCATAAAGAGGTTCTCCATTGCGGAACCGAAGATCACGGATATTATCGTTCTTACGCCGCGGCAGATATATCTTACGGGGAAAACGCCGGGAGTAACAAGCCTCAGCTTCTGGGGCGATGGTGACAAGCTTTCCGCAGTCTTTGACGTGGAGGTAACACCCGATGTGGCTTCTCTGAAAGAGAAACTTCACAAAGTCTTTCCTGATGAAAAAAATATTAAGGTTGCGTCAACACAGGACAGCATAATTCTTTCCGGCACCGTTTCTAACGTGTCCAATCTTTCTCAGGTGCTTGCTATAGCCGGTTCATATGCGCCTTCGGGTAAAGATAAACAGAAAGTTATCAATCTCATGGAAGTGGGAGGCGTTCAGCAGGTTATGCTGGAAGTGAGAGTCTCCGAAATGTCCAAATCACTGGGCCGGAAACTGGGCATCAATTTCAGCGCAATAGGCCGTGCGGGACAAGATGGAAGTATTTCTTTTTTGAGTAATCTTATTGCACCGGCAAGAGCCTATTCAATTTTAGAAAATGGCAGTATGTCGCTTTCCAGCAATCCTGTTGTCCCGGCCGCAATTCCTTCCAGTCTTCTTAGTCTCACAAAGATAAACGGGGATGTTACATGGACAGCGCTGGTGGATGCCCTCAAGACAAGTGGTTATATCAAGGTGCTCGCGGAGCCGACGCTCATCACCATGAGCGGCAAGAAAGCTAATTTCCTTGCGGGAGGCGAATTCCCCATACCGGTTCCATCGGCGACGGGTGGTGGAGCTTCGACCATCACCATAGATTATAAAACATTTGGTGTGGCTCTTAACTTTACACCTACCGTTCTGGGTAACGGCAGAATCAGCATGGAGGTGGCGCCGGAAGTTTCGGAGCTGGATTTTACGAACTCCGTTCAGCTTATGGGCTACGTTGTGCCGGGTCTCACGGTTAGAAGAGTTTCAACAACCGTGGAGCTTGCCGATGGCCAGAGCTTCGCCGTTGCCGGTCTTCTCAAGGATGATGTGCGGGAAGCAGTAAAGAAAGTACCCCTCCTGGGTGACATACCCGTGTTGGGGGTTCTCTTTAGAAGCTCTGAATTTCAAAAGAGTGAAACGGAACTGGTCATCATCGTGACGCCCCATCTTGTTAAACCCATTGATATGGCAAAGCAGACATTACCTACTGATCAGTTTGTGGAACCCAACGATCTGGAATTTTACCTGATTGGCCGGGAAGAAGGGCTCTTCGGTGGACAGACAGAAACGAGTTCAGGCACCCAGCCTTCAGTTAGTGGCGGGGGCGGCCTGGATGGCGACTTTGGTCATATTATACCATAAGGAGGCACATAATGAGACGAATTCTATTTTTATTTTCCTGTGCAGTAGCAGTCATTATTCTTATGAGCGGGTGCGCTGCCAGCAGGCTTGATGCGGATTTCGGGACGTCATACAAACTGATGAAGATCAATCAGGTGATGAATCCCAATGCGGAAAAAAATCTGGAACCTGTTTACGGCATAGAAGGAACTGTAGCTGAGATTGTGATGGACAATTATAAAGCTGGTTTTAAAGAGAAAGCGCCTGCGGCGAACTACATATTCTCTGTCGGTGATGTGGGAGCAGGGCAGTGATATCAGGCAAGGGGTTAAGATATGAAAAAGCCCGATGAACGAGGTGTTTCAGCCGTGGAGTTTGCGCTGCTACTGCCGGTTTTGGTGCTGATTCTTTTCGGTATCATTGAATTCGGCCTCATTCTTTATGATCAAGCGGTGATTACGAACGCGAGCAGGGAAGGCGCTCGGAAGGGAATACTGTTTGCAACGACAAGACCGACAGTACCAGAAATCCAAGCCGTGGTTACTCACTACACTGCCAATAATCTTGTAACCTTTGCGAGCGGTACCACTCCGGATCCTAAAGTACCTACAGGGCGCTGTACGGCTTTAGGCAATGATCTGACGGTTACTGTTGATTATCAGTATACGTTCCTGATACTCGATGGTTTCGGTTTCACAGGACCCCTCTTAAAGGCTAGGACAACCATGAGATGTGAGTAAATTGGAGGGTAATATGAAAAATTATGATGTCTCTAACCTTTTAAAGGATAAAGGTGTGACGGCCATTATAGTGGCCGTTTTGGTCACCGTGTTCATAGGAATTGCCGCCTTGGCGGTCGATATTGGATACTTGGCGATGGTTAAAAACGAATCTCAAAATGCATCTGATGCCGCTGCATTGGCAGGTGCACGACAGCTGGGCGAAAATTATGCTAATAAAATAGCAGATCCAACTACGAATGTTGTTAGCGTGTCTCAGGTCACTGCGGGGAAGAATAAAGTAGCCGGTCAAAATCTTGCTGTGGGCAATATGAATGTGAAAATAGGAATATGGGACCCAACAAAAGCAGACCCGAATTTGCGTTTTACTGAAACCGCCGTATCCCCAATGGCCGTTCAGGTGACAACAACTGCTACAACCAACACTTTTTTTGCCAAGATTTTTAATTTACTGAATATGAACATGGCAACAACAGCTACTGCCGTCATTGGTGGCCCATGCGAAGGGAAGCCTACAATCCCCTTGGGCATATCAGAGACCTGGTTTAATAAAAATCCTGGTGTTGATTGGTGCGGAACAGAAATCATTCTGGGTGATACTAAGGACAGTTGTGCCGGCTGGACCAATTTATCGACGACTGAACATTATAGTAAACAGGATGTTAACTGTATGCTTATTTGTGCTACCGATTCAAATAGTGAAAATTGCGATAAATGCAATGATAAGTACATGTCAACAATGCGTGAGGTAACAGCAGAAGAAAATATAGGCTTTGGGGGCGGTTGGGCTGATGTCTTGCCTAATTTAGAAGATCTTTATAATCAAAAGAAGGATGCGGATGACACGTGGACGACTACTGTAGTTGTATATAAGGGAGTAGGTGGTACGGAATGTGTCCAACCTGGTGGCGGTCCAGATGGTGCTGAAGAGGTTATAGGATTTGCCACATTAAAGATAACTAAAGTAGTAACTACCGGACCTAACATGGGAGTTACGGCTCAAGTACTATGTAATTATACCATGCCAGAACCAGGAGGTTGCTTTTCTGGCGGTACATTGGGCACAATACCAAGACTTGTTCAATAAGGAAAAGACAAAGAAAGCCATTATGTGTATTGAAAGATGAAGGAGTTTAGGTGTCAGTATTTTAAGAAAAATCGTCTCTTAGATGAAGTGAGAGCAGCCAAAATAGAAACTGGTTTGCAGGAAGGAAAATAATAAATAATGGGAAATGAAGCGTTGACCGTGCGGTTGGAGAATGTCAACTTCCGGGTGAAGGAAGAATTTATTGAAATAATTCGTTCGGTCAAGGGACTTGAACTCGTTGATTTAACCGGCCGTTGCAATTTACTGATTCTTGAAATAGGCCGTGATCCGGAAAAAGATTTCCGTCGCATAAGTGAAATTCAGGCATCGGGAGAAGCAGACGAGATTTTTCTCACAGCTCTTCAGGTAGATTCCAATATGTTGATCAAAGCCCTCCGCTCAGGAGTGAAAGAATTTATCCCGCAGCCACTCAAGAAAGACGAAATGGTGGAAAGCCTCCTGAAATTCCTTCAAAAAAAGTTAGAGAAAGAGAAAAGGGAGGCATCATCAAAATCGGTAAAGGGGAAAGTTTTTACCGTCTTCGGGGCAAAGGGCGGTGTCGGAACATCGACAATTGCTGTCAACCTGGCAACGGCTATGGCGCAGTTCAAAGGGAATCCTTCCGTCGCACTGGTGGATATGAATCTTCTTTCCGGTGATGTTCCGCTCTTTCTCAATATGAAATCAGTTTTTAACTGGGTCGAAGTTGCACGCAACATCTCGCGACTGGACGCCACATATCTTATGACCATCATTCAGAAGCACGCAAGCGGTTTGCATGTGCTGCCGGCGCCTGTCATTATGGGGGATGATACCTGCATGTCGCCCGATTTGATAACCAAAGTGGAAAAGGTGCTCGAACTCATGCGGACCATCTTCGATTTCGTTGTTATTGACGGCGGTCTATTGCTGGGGTACGTATCGACATACCTTATCGGCATATCGGATAAGGTGTTGCTCGTTACCATACCGAGTCTTCCGGGAATAATAAACACCAGGAAACTTCTTGATGCTTTTCATGATCTTGGATACCCGCCCGGGGATACGATAGTGGTGATGAACCGCTACAATCAAAAATCGGGTATTTCCATAGATGAAGTACGCAAGATTATTAAGAGGGACATACGCTGGAGTATACCCAACGACTATAAAAGTACGATGAACGCTATAAATACCGGTGTGCATCTTTTAAAGAGCGCTCCGAACACAGATATAACAAAGAAAATTATTGAAATGGCAGCGGATCTTTCAAAAGGAGAGCTCTGCAAGGATAAAGAAAAGAAATCTTTTTTTGACCGGTTCTAAGAGTGGGCACTGCCGGCGCAACGGGAGGAAAATTTGGATATAAAACGGCAACAGACTTTTACGCAGACGAATGAATATAACGAGATGAAGATAAAGCTCCATGAGCGTCTGCTGGATATTATCGATCTTTCTATTATTGATTCTCTGGATCAGGTTACACTTAAACGGGAAATAAGGAAGGCCATAGAATATCTCTTCGCTCAGGGCGAGGTTACACTTCCCTTGAATGCCAGGGAAAAGGAAATTCTGTATCAGGAGATACAGGATGAACTACTGGGACTTGGTCCGATAGAGCCATTTATGCACGATCCGACGGTCACCGACGTACTGGTGAATACATACAAACAAATCTACGTGGAACGCTCCGGCAGGCTTCATCTTACCGGCGCCCGTTTCAAGGATGACGCTCATCTTAAAAAGATTATTGACCGGATTGTGTCGGCGGTGGGACGCAGGATAGACGAGTCTTCTCCCATGGTGGATGCCAGACTCCCCGATGGGTCCAGAGTGAATGCCATTGTTCCTCCTTTGGCCATAGACGGCCCGATTCTCTCGATCAGGCGCTTCTCCGCAGATCCTCTCGAGATGGAGGACCTTATAACCCTTGAATCGGTCAGCCACGAATTAGCGGAATTGCTGCAAGGGATAGTGAAAGCGAAGCTCAACGTACTCATCTCCGGCGGTACGGGCACCGGAAAGACTACGCTTCTTAATGTCCTGTCACGCTTTATTCCCAGTAACGAGCGCATTGTTACTGTTGAAGATTCGGCGGAACTCCAGCTTAAACAGGAGCACGTGGTGCGTCTCGAGACAAGACCTGCCAATATCGAGGGTGCGGGTGAAATCACCCAGCGAGACCTTGTGCGAAACTGCCTGCGTATGCGGCCGGACAGAATCATTGTGGGCGAAGTGAGAGGCGATGAAGTGCTCGATATGCTTCAGGCCATGAACACCGGCCACGACGGGTCTCTTACCACTATCCACGCCAATGCACCCCGGGACGCGCTCCTCAGACTGGAGACTCTTGTGGCCATGTCGGGGCTTAGTATTCCAAACGAAGCGGTGAGAAAGTATATAAGCTCGGCATTGGACATAGTCATTCAGGTTACGCGCCTGATGGATGGTACGAGAAAGATTGTTTCCTTCCAGGAAATCATCGGTATGGAGGAAAGGACTATTACCATGCAGGAGATATTCTCCTTCGACCAGACAGGTGTTGATTCTAAAGGTCAAATTCAGGGAGTGTTCCGCGCGAAGGGTGTGCTGCCCAAATTCTTCGAGAAATTCAGAATTCACGGCGTTCCCGTTCCCTCTGATATATTCAGAACAACCAAAGAAGATATTGTCAGAATGGGGAGAAGATAATGGTTTATTTTATAGCAGCAGCTATCTCTATTGCAGCGTTTTGCATTATAGAAGGTGTTTATCTGGTTCTGCAGGAAAGATCAAACCCTGAAATAAAGCGGATTAAAAAACAGCTAAAGGACCTCTCTAATCAGGAACAAAACCAGTCTGACGTATCCCTGATGGATCATATACGTCCTTTAAGCGATGTACCCCGGCTTAACAAACTTCTTTTAAGCATTCCCTTTGCCAGAAAAATGGACTTTTTTTTGATTCAGGCGAATGTTTCCTACCCGCTGGGAGTTTTCCTGCTTCTTTCTATTGTTGTTGCTCTTGCAGGTTTTCTCCTGGTTCTTATCCTTACAAAAAGCTTTCTGTTTTCGCTTCCCGGGATGGTTTTCGGATTGTTACCTTATTTTGTTCTCAAAATTATAAAGGCGCGCAGGATGAAGAAATTCGAAGAACAACTTCCGGATGCTCTTGACATGATTGCCCGTTCTCTCAGGGCTGGTCACGCTCTGAGCGGTGGTCTCGAAATGGTGGGACAGGAATTTCCCGAACCACTGGGACCTGAGTTTGCCAGAACGGTCAGACAAATTACTTTCGGCGTCAATTTGGAGCGCGCTCTGCGAAATATGTCAGAGCGTGTGGACTGTCCTGATCTCAAGTTTCTCGTGGTTTCAGTTATGATTCAACGGGAGAGCGGCGGTAACCTCGGAGAAATAATGGAGAACATTGGAAGAATAATCCGCGAGCGCTTCCAGCTCCGGGGGAAAATCAGAACTCTTGCGGCAGAGGGGAAATTTTCGGCAATCATCCTGATCGTCCTGCCGTTTTTAATAGCGTTAGCGCTTTTCTTTATTAATCCGGACTACATAAAAGAACTGATTAACGATACTAAGGGGCGGATGATTATTGCCGGGGCGATTGTGATGATGGGTGTGGGTGTTTACTTTATGAAAAGGATAATCGATATAAAGGTGTAGAGGAGTAGCGCAATGACTTTCTTCATAGCGGCGATTGCGTTTATTGCGGCAGCGCTTATTTTTGCGGGCGCTTACATGTTTTTTCGTGAAAGGGAAGAACAGACGGCGATCACCGAAAAGGCTATTAACTTTTCGGGAACGACTGACGCCGTAGTTGTGCAAGATGAAACGATACTGCCGACGCAACCTGTGGCCCGGCTTTTTGCGCGCGTCATTCGTTATTCCGGCAATCGTTTAAAGCCTAAAGAAAAGGAAGAAATATCGCTTATTCAGAAAAAGTTTCAGAAAGCCGGTCTGAGAAAGAGAAACGTACTTGTGTCCTTTTTCGGTTCCAAAGCTATCTGTGCCGTTTGTCTTTCCATGGGGTTTGTTGCTGTGATTATATTATCGGGGATAAAATTCCCGTTTCTGGGTATCATGGTGTCGGTAATATTGCTTAGTCTGTATGGTTTTTACCTTCCTAACTTATGGCTTTCTATGAAAATAAGCCGGCGGCAGGCCTTGTTTTTACAGGGTTTTCCGGATGCTCTTGACCTTCTTGCCGTTTGTGTTGAAGCCGGCATGGGACTGGATAGCGCGATCAAGAGGGTGGGAGAAGAAATGCGGCTCAGTAATAAAATCATAAGCGAAGAATTCGGACTTCTTAACCTGGAGATGCGCGCGGGCAAGGAGCGAAAGGACGCCATGAAAAGCATGGCTGACAGGGTGGACCTCGAAGATGTGAGCAGTTGGGTGACCATGCTGATCCAGACCGATAGATTAGGTACCAGCATTTCTCAGGCTCTCCGGGTTCACTCGGATTCGTTGCGCGTGAAGCGTTCGCAACGGCTGGAGGAAATAGCAGCCAAAGTTCCTGTGAAACTGCTTTTCCCGACCATTTTTTGCATCTTTCCCTCACTCTTTGTGGTAATTTTAGGACCGGCATTTATTAGAATTTTAAGAATACTTTCAGAGCGTTAAAAAACTGGAGGAATTATAATGAACAGGAATATTTTAAAAGGAATTATCTGCTGCGGCGCTCTTGTTTTTATTATTTCCGCTTGCGCCACGGTAAAAAACTTTGCCGGCTTTTTCAGGCACACGGACGGGAAAAAGAATAATGAAGAGAAACTGACAACTTTTGCTCAGGCCATGCGACCGGCCAGAGGCAATTCGGATGCTCACTTTTTGTTGGCCCGCTATTATCAGGAAAGAGGAAATCATCATGAGGCGATAATAGAATTTGAGAAAACGCTGGCCATTGACCCGGGCAATGTAAAGGCGCTCAACGCAATGGGAGTCTCCTGCGATTTTCTTAAACAGTTTGAACGCGCCTTAGATTGCTATCAGGCGGCGCTCAGGCTGGATGCGGATTCTGCCAATATCTACTACAATAATATCGGACAGTCGTTATACCTTCAGGGTAAATATGGGCTGGCAATTGAGGCTTTTAAAAAAGCTGCGGCCTATGACGAAGATTTCCCGAATGCCCGGGTCCATGACAATCTCGGCAAAGTTTATGCTATGTCCGGCCAATATGATCTTGCCGTTGCCGAATTTGATAAAGGCAGTGGCAGCGCGTCTGTTAAATCATTCATGGATCGCGTGTTGTTTGCGGAAAAGCAGCAGGCGGCAGGCGCGATCGAGTCTGTAACCGCCGGGGCTGAAACAAAAGCTTTTGCTTTGAGAGTCTCAAAATTTTTGGAGGAAAAGCGCGCTTCGATTAATATGCCGCAAAAACAGCAGGCATCGGGTGATGGAACAAACATTTGTGTTGAAGTATCCAACGGCAACGGAAAGGATTTCATGGCGAGAGATATGCGGGACTCTCTGATCAGAGAAGGTTTCCGGGTGACCAGAGTAACCAATGGAATTAATGTTTTGCGAACATATATCTATTACGAGAAAGGTTACGCCCGGAAAGCAAAAGCTCTTGCACGCCAGATGTCGGTTGCCGCAAAACTCAAAGAAGTGCAAAGCCTTGATGCCCCGGATATAAAAGTCAAAATCCTTCTGGGCAAAGATATGATTCGATATATGAAAAATCCTGTGAAAAATTCCTCTCCTCTTAATTCCTGGATTGGAGCCTGAGAAAAAAAGCAAAGTGTCCTCCGCTGGCGGAGGTGTCACGCAGTGACGGAGGTGGAATTGGAAGTATTTCCGGGAGGTATCCCACTGGGACCAAAAGATAAATTTTCCTCCGCTGGCGGAGGTGTCACGCAGTGACGGAGGTGGAATTGGAAGTATTTCCGGGAGGTGTCCCACTGGGACCAAAAGATAAATTCTCCTCCGCTGGCGGAGGTGTCACGGAGTGACGGAGGTGGAATTGAGCAAAGTAATTACAGATATCGAAAAATCCACCCCCTTAATCCCCCCGCCGGCGGGGGACATAAAGGGAGTTCCCCCGCCAGCGGGGGGCACAAAAAGCACAATACCCTCCGCGTGCGGCAAGATAAATTATCCTCCGCTGGCGGAGGTGTCACGCAGTGACGGAGGTGGAATTGGAAGTATTTCCGGGAGGTGTCCCACTGGGACCAAAAGAAAAATGTCCTCCGCTGGCGGAGGTGTCACGCAGTGACGGAGGTGGAATTGGAAAATATTTCTCTTAACAATTACGACTATAATAAAGATCTTCAGCCACTGGCGCGACAACTAAGGAAAAACTTTACAAAAGCGGAAGCTTGTTTATGGAAGTATGCTTTGAAAGCAAAACAATTAAATGGTTATCAATTCAGAAGGCAAAGACCTGTACTGCGTTATATTGCTGATTTTCTTTGTAAAGAATTGATGTTAATTGTTGAAGTTGATGGGATCACTCATGATAGTAAAACAGCACTTAATAAAGACAAACAACGTGAAAAAGAACTGATTGAGGCTGGATTCAAAGTGATCAGATTTACCGATGATGAAGTGCTGAAAAATATTTCAGGCGTTACAGTGGAATTGAGCAAAGTAATTACAGATATCGAAAAATCCACCCCCTTAATCCCCCGCCAGCGGGGGACATAAAGGGAGTTCCCCCGCCAGCGGGGGACATAAAAAGCACAATACCCTCCGCGTGCGGCAAAATAAAAGTGTCCTCCGCTGGCGGAGGTGTCACGGAGTGACGGAGGTGGATAAAAATCAAGAGAGAAAGTAGATTAAATGACCAATAGAGATCGTTTCATAGGAAGTTTTATAATAATAATTGCGTTGATTATCTTCTGTGGCTGTGCTTCAGAAAAAGGTCAACAGATTGTATTAAGTGATTATAAAAAGATGATGGCCCTGCAAAAGCAGAAGGCTTTGGCAACCAGGATGGAGGAGCCGTCTTTGCCGATAGTTTATGAGGCGACGGCTGAAAGCTGTGAGAGGCTGGGGGATGCCTACATGAAGCAGGGAGATTCTGTCGCCGCTTTCACTGAATATCAAAAAAGTCTGGAAAAGGATCCTCTCCGATCATCGGCCCGTTACAAATCGGGAATGATTTTTCTCGATAGAGGATTTCCCGAAGATGCTCTCAGGGAGTTTGATCAAATTAGGTAAACTTTTCTCAAAAAAAGATGAATCCTGCCAAAAGTGATCTTAGTGAAGCCATTAAACTGAATGATGGGCTTTGGCAGGCGCACGCGCTGCTGGGTGTCGTTTTGGATGCCGAAAAAAATGACACTGAAGCGGAGAAGGAATATTTGAAAGCGATTGCGATTCAGCCTGATTCGGCCGCGGTATACAACGATTTAGGGATATCCCGGTATGTAGCCGGCAAGTTTGATAAAGCGGCTGAAGCTTTCCTTAAGGCCTTTAACCTGGCTCCTGATAACCGGCGCATTTGCAACAATCTCGGTCTGGCTCTCTACAGACTCGGGAATACAGAAGATGCTCTGGAAGCGTTTAAGAGAGGAGGCAGCGATGCCTCCGCATTCAACAATATAGGCTACCTGCAAATGAAAGATAAGAATTATGATAGAGCCCTTGCCTCCCTTGAAAAAGCGGTAGACGCGAACCCGTCTTACTACACGCGGGCGCAGAAAAACATCGATAAGGTAAAAGCGACGCTGAAAAAGGCCGATAATCCG
>JQDQ01000059.1 GCA_000747625.2 Smithella sp. SCADC | reverse complement strand
CGCCGCAGATGCCAAAAAGCTTTCGGATAATTTAAATAAGATAATAAATATTCTGCCCTGATAAGCCAGTGCTAAGTCTTTACTTAGCTCATGCTAGCGGTTTGTGAAGGAACAAAGGAATTCCAAACCATGGGATTCAGTATACTGTCCCCCTAATTTCTCTGCGTCAGCTATTTCAATTTCTTGAGCCGGTTTCCGGAATCCACCCGTGTTGAATTGGAAAATTCACACGGTTGATTAAATTTTCTCTTAATGAATTTTTCTGTTATAATCCTGCGAAAACATCCAGCTTAACCACGATGAATAATTAAAGGAGAAAACCATGTTTGACTATATGATGACCAAAGAGCAAATCAAGATAAGGGATGAGGCAAGGGATCTGGTTAAATGGGTGCCGCATCAGATGATCCTGGATATGGATACGGATAAGATCAAATTTCCGAAGGAATTTTTGCAGGAAGCCGGAAGGCGAAATTTACTGGGATGCCGTTATCCGAAAAAATGGGGCGGCCGAGACATGGATTGGGTGACCACCTGTATGATAATGGAAGAGGTGGGAACGCTGGGTTATGAAATGGCCTGTGTTTTCGGAGTAGGCGCGGAACTCGTCTGTGACGCGATTATACTGCACGGCACTGATCAGCAAAAAGAAAAATATGTGAAGCCTCTCTTGAAGGGGGAGATTTTTGCTGCGGAGTGTCTGACTGAACCACGCGGCGGTTCTGATTTCTTCGGCGCGACAACCAAAGCTGAGGATAAAGGCGATCATTATCTTTTAAACGGTCAAAAACGTTTTATTGTCGGTGCAGAAGGAGCGGACTTTTTTCTCGTCTATGGCAAAACTCATCCTGAAGCCAAACCGCAGGAGGCGATCACCTGCTTTATTGTTGATCGCACCGAAGGCGTGGAAGTTAAATATTTATATGGTTTGATGGGCTGCCGCGGTGGCGGAACCGGTCGTATTATATTTCGCAATGTGAAAGTTCCCAAAGAGAATGTGGTGGGAAAGGTTCAGGGTGCCTACGCTGTTTTTAATACCATGATGATACCGGAGCGTTTGGGAACAGCCTCCATGACCATCGGCGCCGCCCGCCCCGCTCTGGATATCGCCACAAATTATACCTCCCGTCGAAAAGCGTTCGGCCAGGTAATTGCTCAGTTCGAAGGTGTGAGTTTTCAGATTGCCGAAGCCGCGATGCTGCTGGATGCTGCACGCGCCATGGCTTATGTCACAGCGCGGGCAGTGGATGATGGCGCGGATATGCACCGGATACGGCGCATGGTCTCGCAGAGCAAAAAGTTTATTACCGAATCGTGTCAGAAAGTCGTGCATAATTCCATGCAGGTAATGGGCGGTATCGCCTATACCAATGTTTTTCCCATCGAACGAATCTATCGTGATGTTCGTCTGGCTTCCATCTGGACAGGCACCAGCGAAGTCATGTCCATGATCACCGCTCATGAATGGTACCGTGAATATTTCGCGCAAAAAGCAAAGCAAAATACCCGAGATTTTGAACAAGATGCGCAGGAAGCCTGCGAAGAAGAGAAAATCTATGACGATGATGATATGTGGAATAAAGGGTGGTAAAATTTAGAAATGAAACAAATAAAGTTAAAAATAACGATAGTATTATTTGCTTTGTCGTTGGCAACGCAGGCGTTTGCCTGGCATGATCATACTCACCTTGCAATCTGTAAAGCGACGGGGGCTGATATGTGGTATCATTGCGCGGGACCGGATATTGCCAAAATTAAGGCGGGCAATATGGAAGCCTACAATCACTGGTTCAATAATTCTGCTGAAGTCGAGGTCACGCCGCAAATGGTTTTCGATCAAATAGATCGTTATAATAAAAGAAGTAGAATATTTGATACCGAAGGCCATCTTTTAGGGGCGATAATTGCATCGTTGCGAGCTTACGAAAAAGATCTTCGGGCAGGTAAATACGCCTTGTATCATTTAATTTATTGCGCTCATTATATAAGCGATCTTTCCATGCCTCTGCATAACATCGCTTATGACGACTTTAATCGTCAACACCATAACGCCAATGACGGCATATTGGAAAATACTATTTTGAATGATACTGAAAAAATTTCCGGATACATATATCCCATAACCTTAAGCGATAAAAATTTTGAAGCCGATCTTGCCCGCGAAATTGCACGAATTGCCAACCTCAGCCGCAAACTGGGCTATAAACTACGGGCGGAAAAAAGAGATATGACGAAGCAGGAGGCCTACATTCAATTACGGCACAGCGCCTCATTGTTGAAAGCGGTTTTGCAGCACTACAACCACGGGCATTAAACCCTCCGCTTTGTTCCGACGGCGTCGGGATTCAACTTACCAATTCCGCTGCACTTCGCTTTCGGAATTGGAGTTTCACGATAAAATTCCTGCTTCGGCAAAAGATGCCGTCAAATAATAAACGGAAATAGGCTGGTTCAATCTTGCAGATTGAACCAAACGTTTAAATCAAACCGAAATCACTCGAAATGTATAGCAAGATTAAATAAATGGTTCAATCAGAATGATTGAACCAGCAGGTAAATCAATAAATTAACCATGTAATGTTTTACTGGTGAATTAGAATTAACTTTGACAAGGTTTGATGACTCTGGTAGAAATCAAGTCTTAATCGCAGGATTATATTGTTGTTAAATAACTGTTAATTAATTCTAACTTAAACATGAAGGAGGGTATTTTTTATGAAAAAGATTTTGATTTTTGCGTGTGCATTCCTTTTTGTAGCCGTGGTTGCATTTGCTGCGGGACCCAAAACTTATCAGGTAACCGGACCGGTTCTGGAAGTCAGCTCGGACATGATTGTTGTCCAGAAGGGCAAAGATAAATGGCAGATAGGCCGCGATGCGGCAACCAAAGTAACAGGCGATCTGAAAGTCGGTTCCAAAGTAACAATAGAATACACAATGAAAGCGGCGGCGGTTGAAGCAAAAGAAGCCAAAAAGAAATAATTGTATTTTCCATGGACAATCAGGCGGCACTACATTTCCAGTAAGCGGGAGTGGCCGCCTGATTAGCATGTAATACTGTTTTTTTATAAATTCGTAATATCTTGTCGGATGTCAAAAAATCAAATTTACATAAAAGCGAATTAAAGGAAACCGGGCTTTCCGTAGAAGCTATAGGGGAGAGGTGGAAAGATTGGAAAAAGAATACAAATACAGCACGGAAATCATGCCGGATGTTTACAGCATGAAGCTTCCACTTTCAGGCTATAAGCCGGGTCCTGTGAATGTTTATCTTTTTAAAGGTGATAAAATTACACTGTTAGACACGGGTATGAAGCAAACGGCTGATCTTCTTAAAAAGGCACTGGGCGAACACGATATCCGCTTTTCGGATATCGAAAGTATAATAGTTACGCATGGGCATCTTGATCACTACGGTGCCGCGAAAAAAATCGTCAAAGCGGGCAAAGCGAAAGTGACAGCGCACGCGGAAGACATTTTGGCTATCGAAAAAGGCATGGAAGTTTCCGTGGGCAGATATACGAATTTTCTTAAACTGACGGGCGTTCCCCTGCCCATTGGAATTATGCTGGGGTTTTTTTTCTTAATGTTCAGAACCCTGTCTGACAATTGCAAGGTTGATATTGTCATGCGCGACGGGGACGAAATCGAGCTTGGAAACTACCGCGGGAAGATAATAGAAACCCCCGGCCATTCCAAGGGCTCTGTTTGCGTTTTTCTGGAAAAGGAGAAAGTCCTTTTTTGCGGAGATACGATTATTGAACACGTTACGCCGAACGCTTTTATGATGCTTGATGAACACAAAAGGCTTCCGGTAAGGCTGAGCCAGGCTGAATTTTATGAATCACTGGACAGGATAAGAAAACTTTCGCCGGCGATGATATATTCCGCCCATGGCAAGGCTGTCTCCGATATTGACAAAATCGTCGATGGTTACGAGAAGGCTTTTGCTGAGAGACAGGAAAAAATAATGTCAATAATCCGGTCCGGGGAGAAAAATGTATACAGAATAGCCAGGAGTCTCTTCCCGGAAATCGGGGGCACAAAGCTTCCTCTGGAGATATTTCTTTCCATTTCTGAAGTTTATACGAATATGCAGATTCTGCAAAGGGAAGAAAAAATCTCTTTGAATATCGTGCACGGTTTGCTGGAAGTCACAGAAAGGATAAAAGAGAAATAAATAAGGAGGATGTTTCATGAAAGAAAAAAATAAATGGTTTGTCGTATCGTTGGTTTTTATTTTTGCTTTAATGTTTAAGTGTTGTCAGCTTTGCGGCAGACCCGCCTCTTAAAATCGGTATTGTCGATCTTAACAAAATCATGAAAGCTTCCAAAGCTGCAAAGAACGCTCAGGCGGTTTTCAAAAAAGACATGGATGCCAAAAAAGCTACCTTAAAAACTAAGAGCGATAAAGTTGCCGCTCTGGATAAAGAATTGAAAGGTCTCGACCAGAAATCAAATGCCTGGAAAGAGAAACGAGACAAGCTGGCCAAGGAATTCAAAGAATTGAAAACAATTGAAAACAAGATGAATCAGGAATTAAGAAAAGAAGACATGGATCTTATTGCCTGTTCTGTGGTATCCTTGCAAGAATAAACTATCATGGAAAAATATCTCTGTGTTTGCAGCTGTCTATGTCATCGGTCTGGCTGTTGCCGTATCTCCTTTTGTGATTAGAAATTATATTGTTGCGGGGAAATTCGCTTTGACCACTACCCAGTCCGGTTTTAATCTTTACCTGGGCAACAATATTCAAAATCCTGATCCGTATTACCGGTCAGTTCCTTTTGCTTCCTCTTCTCCATCTGAACAAGGCATTCAATTTACCATTGAGGCCAGCAAAAGAATGGGGGAAAAATTAACTTCTCAGGAAGCATCGGATTACTGGACTGCGGAAACAATAAAACAGGCCGTTGCCAGTCCGGCGGTTTTTACTGAAAAAATAGGTCAGAAAATGCTAGTCCTCGTTAATAGTTTTGAGGCCTGTGACCATTACGATATCGAATTTTTGAGTGACTTTGCGAAATTTTTCAAAATACCGTTTCCCGGTTTCTGGATTATATTCCCTTTGTCCATGTTAGGCATGCTGACCAGTTGGAAAAATAAACGTGCAAAGGCGCTGAGCACGGTATTGTTAATCTATGGTGCAACTCTCATTATATTTTTTACCAATGGCCGGTATCGCCTGCCGATGATGGCTGTGTTGATTCCTTTTGCCGCGTTAGGGATTGCGCAACTTTATGACAACTTTAACAAAAAATTATATAACTTGTTGGCAAAACACGCAGCGTTTTGCGTCATTTTCCTGATAGTTGCGTTTCTGCCCGTCAGAGCGACAGATGATATGACGGGATATTATAACACGCATGCTATCATACTATCCTCAAAAGGATACAATAACGAGGCAATATTATATTGGAAAAAGTCTTCCGAGATGAATAAGCCTTTCTCTGCTTTTGCAAACCTGTCTTTAGCCGGCCGGTACTATCGCAAAGGATTAATTCAGGAGGGGAATGCCTATCTTGACAAAATTTAAGATGATTCCTTTGCCGCTGCTCAGAAGTATCAATTATTGGGCGACTTTTTCACGGACAGGAAAGATCCGGACGCCGCGATTGCCGCCTATGAAAAATCACTCTCCATCAACTCCGGCGAGATATTACCGAGGAAAAAACTTGTTGAGCTTTATAGAATGAAAGATCAACAGAAGGCACAGGAAGAATTGCAGACTTTAATATATATTGAATCATTTTATGATGAAAACAATTCTCCGATTCCTCGATAAAACAATGGTGAAAATTGGAACTCAATTAATTGTTTTTCCGGAGCCTTCCGTAGGCAATGATCTGAGGGAAGGAACTTCAGGGAAAAAGTTGACAGCGCATCGGCGGTGATGTTCAAAGAGAAATGTTCAGCGTAAAAATGACTGGCATTTTCCGGTCTGATCGGATAGGAATGAACCGCTTTGAATAGATAAGAGATTACAGGAGTTTATTATGTCTTCAGAAAAGAAAAATTCTCATTTCCGCGGCGCTTCCAAATATGTTTTAGATGATGAACTGGCTGAAATTGTCAATGTCTCCATGGTTTTGGAAATGCCTCTTCTGCTCAAGGGGGAACCGGGCACAGGAAAAACCATGCTGGCCCATGCCATTGCGGAGAGCCTGCAAATGCCCCTCATTATTTTAAATGTCAAATCCAGCATGAAGCTTATCGAAGCCCTTTATCAGTATGATACCCTGACGCGTCTCAATGACAGCCGTTTCGGCGATTCCCAGCGGGAGGTGAGCGATATTGAGGCCTATATTAAAATGGGTAAGATCGGTCAGGCCTTTAAGGCCGATAACAAGACTATCCTGCTGATCGACGAGATCGACAAGGCCGATACTGATTTTCAGGATGATATGCTGGATGTTCTCGATCAGATGCAGTTCGATATTATTGAGATCGACAAGACCATCAAAGCCAGGCACCGTCCCGTGATTATCATTACTTCCAATGCCAAGAAGGATCTATCCGACCCATTCCTCGGACGCTGCAATTTTCATCACATCGCCTTTCCTCATCCCGACATGATGCGCCTGATCGTGGATGTTCATTTCCCAAACCTGGACGAAGAAATGGTGGACATCTGCATCAACACATTTTACCGTCTCCGGGAAGTGCGGGGGATTGAAAAGAAACCGGCCACGCGGGAATTAATTAACTGGATTCGCGCCTTGAAAAACGATCCGGATTTTAAGCCCAGAACGCTCAAGCAGGGAAGGGTGCCCTTTCTGGGAATCCTGTTCAAAAAAAGCGCCGATCTTTATCAGGCAAATCAGCAGGTCAGAACTCGCGGTTGAGGTATAAATTGTGTTTGCCGATTTTTTTTATAATTTGAAAGAGCGGGGCATCCCCGTTACACCAACATCTTTCCTGCGTTTGCAAAAGGCCATGAATTTGGGGCTTGTGCATTCGCTCGATGATTTTTATACGGCTGCCCGGACTATTCTTGTAAAAAGCGAGAAATATTTTGATATTTACGACCGGACATTTGCTAACCATTTTCAGGGAGTTTCTTTCGAGGAGCCGACGGCAGTCGAGTTAACGGAAATCGCCAGATCTCTGCTCGATGAGTGGCTGAAAAATCCGGAAGAAATTGCTGACGCTCTGGGTATCGATAAAGAAACTCTGAAGAATATGACGCCGGAAGAACTGATTAAGTATTTTCTGGATCGTCTCCAGGAACAAACCGAAGCTCATCATGGCGGCAGCAAATGGATCGGAACAGGGGGAACGTCGCCGACGGGGCACTCAGGAATTCATCCAGGAGGGATGCGTGTCGGCGGAGAATCGAAGAACCATTCGGCCATCAAGGTCGCGCTCGAGCGGCGTTACCGGGATTACTCCCAGGAGGGCCCATTGACCCAGTTTCAAATGGGCGAGGCCATGAAAAGACTGCGGCGAATGTCGCCGGCCGGTCCCCGTGATATTGTTAATGTTGATAAAACTGTTTATGAAACCATGCGTAATGCCGGTGAAATCGAGATCATCTTCGATCGCCGTCTGGCGGATCGCCTGAAGGTCATTCTCATGATTGACAACGGAGGCTGGTCCATGGATCCATACATCGATGTTGTTCAGACTCTTTTTCACTATGCCAGTTCCCAATTCAAAGATCTGAAAATTTACTTTTTCCACAACACCATCTACAGCCGTGTCTGGGCCGACCCGCAGCGCCAATCCAAACCGGAGCAGGTTGACGATTTCGTTCGCCGGGACCCGGAAACCCGTCTGATCATTGTGGGAGATGCCAACATGGCCCCTTATGAACTGGAACATCCCAATGGCGCTATTTACGTGGATGCCAGACCAACCGGCTCCAGCATAGAGCGTCTGAGATTTCTGGCCAGGACATTCCACCGTTGTGTCTGGTTAAATCCCATGACACCTCGGGAATGGGAATATTCCAGAACAACGGATATGATCCGAAAGATTTTTCCCATGTTCGAACTGACCCTCGACGGACTGGAAAAAGCGGTACAATATCTTACGTCAACAAAGAAGTAGTGGCGAAAAATATTTTGTCTGAAAAAATATAAGGGCAAATAATTATTTATGTATTTATGGACAATTCTTTTCTTCGTACCAGGCTTTAAAAGCAGTCTTTACAAATTATCATCAAATGACTATACTTTAACCAAAATTATTACTGATCCAAAAGGCGGCGGAAATGACTTACATAAAAATTAATTTCGGCGGTAGTTTTGAAGACGAATTTCAAAAAGCGGTTGATGAGGTATTTCATCTCGTCCGCCCGGCCTTCAAAAATTACAAATGCACATGGCAGCCCAATATTGATGTGTACGAATCAATAGAGGAGATCATTGTGCTCGTGGATGTGGCGGGACTTAATAAGGAAGATTTGAATATAGAAGTTGACCGTAAAAAAATCAAAATCGCCGGCAGTCGCAAGGCGATTCAGCTTTTGCATAACGCACGTTACTGTCAGGCAGAAATTCCCCACGGCTATTTTGAAAGAAACGTTGTATTGCCCGCGCTGGTAGATGTGCAATCCGCAGTGGCTTCTTACGCCGACGGCATTTTGGTGGTGCGGATGAACAAGCTTTTGCCCGGCAAAACACATCGCGTTTCGGTTATTGCAACGAAATAGCAAATAAGCGCCGATTTTTTTCTCGAAAACAATATTTGGAGGTTAGCATGACGGAACAAAACGTCACAGAAAATAAAAATAGCTTCAATATTCCTGAATTGATTCCCCTTCTTCCCCTGCATAAGGTGCTGGTGTTTCCGAAAACCGTGATTCCCCTGGAGGTCACGGGCAACCTGTCGTTACTGGTTGATGAAGCTATGACGAAAGACCGCATTATAGGTCTGATTATGCATAAAAAAGAGCCGGACAACCCGAATCAATATACCATGGACGATCTTCATGAAGTAGGTACATGCGCTATGATTATGAAAATGGTCAAGACCGCAGAAAACCATACGCAAATGCTTTTACAGGGCATCAGCCGTTTTTCAATTGTAGAACTTATTGAAGGCAAGCTTTATAAGCAGGCGCGCATTAAATTGATTGAAGAAACGGGAGTTAAAGATTTGGAAACCGAAGCCCTGATGTCCAATCTGCTGTCATTATTTGACCAGATATTAAGGCTCTCGCCTTTCCTTCCTCCGGAGTTCGGTCCGATGGCCAAGTCCATTACTGAGGCGGGCATTCTGGCTGATTTGATTGCTTCGATTATCAACGCGCCGATAGAGGAAAAACAAATAATACTGGATATTGCCGATGTGAAGGAGCGTCTCAAAGCAGTGACCAGCATGGTTAATCATCAGATGGAAGTTCTGGAACTGGGCAATAAAATTCAAACTAAAGTCAAGGATGACATTGATAAAAGCCAGAGAGAATATTATCTGCGCCAACAAATGAAGGCTATCAAGCAGGAATTGGGTGAAACAGATGAAAATACGGTAGAGACGGAAGAATACCGTAAAAAAATTGAAGAAAAAAATCTTCCCGAAGAAGCAAAGAAAGAAGCTTTAAGGGAATTGGAACGCTTGTCCCGTATGCATCCGTCATCAGCGGAATATACAGTCTCTTCGACCTATCTTGATTGGATAACGGCGCTTCCCTGGAACGATGCGACAGTCGATAATCTGGATATAGCTAAAGCCCGTCAGGTTCTGGATGAAGACCACTATGGTCTGATTAAGCCCAAGAAGCGCATCATTGAGTATCTGGCCGTGCGCAAGCTCAAACCGGATTCCAAGGGGCCTATTCTTTGCTTTGTGGGACCTCCGGGAACTGGTAAAACTTCGCTGGGGCATTCCATCGCCCGGGCGCTGGAGCGCAAGTTTGTGCGCATGTCACTGGGTGGTGTGCGCGATGAGGCTGAAATTCGCGGGCATCGCCGCACATACATTGGCGCTTTGCCCGGACGTATCATTCAGGGACTGAGGCGCGCGGAGTCGAACAACCCCGTGTTTATGCTCGACGAAATAGATAAAGTCGGTAGCGATTTCCGCGGTGATCCTTCGTCGGCTCTACTGGAGGTTTTGGATCCGCAGCAGAACAACTCGTTTTCCGATCACTATCTGGATGTACCGTTTGATCTGTCGCACGTCATGTTCATCACGACGGCCAATATGCTGGACACGATTCCTCCGGCGCTGCTCGACAGGCTGGAAGTTATTGAACTGACAGGCTACACGCAGGAAGAAAAAGCAAAGATTGCCGAGCGGTATTTAATTCCGCGGCAATTGAAGGAAAACGGCCTGACTGCTGATCAGTTTCGATTAAATGAAAAAGCGCTTAATTTCATTATTACCGGTTATACGCGTGAAGCGGGCGTGCGTAATCTGGAGAGGGAAATTGCCAACGCCTGTCGCGGCGTGGCGGCTCAGATAGCAGAAGGAAGCATTACGTCCAAAACAGTTACGGATAAGGATATCCCCAATTATTTAGGACCTGTGCGGGTACCAACGGACGTTGATTCGCGGATTACCAGGCCTGGCATAGCCATCGGCCTGGCCTGGACACCGGTGGGCGGCGATATATTATTTATTGAAGCTACGGCCATGAGAGGTAAGAAAGGCCTTGCGCTTACCGGACAATTGGGTGACGTTATGAAAGAATCAGCGTCGGCGGCATTGAGCTTTATCCGCACAAATGCTGAAGAACTGGGTGTGGATTCAGAGTTTTTTGACAATATGGATATCCATATTCATGTACCGGCGGGAGCGATCCCCAAAGACGGTCCGTCAGCGGGCGTGACGATGCTCACAGTGCTCACATCTTTGTTGACCAACCGCAAGGTAAAAAAGCATTTGGCTATGACCGGTGAAATTACACTGCGCGGCGCTGTACTGCCGGTGGGCGGTATCAAGGAAAAAGTGCTTGCGGCTTACCGTGCCGGCATTAAAACTATTCTACTGCCTGCATGGAACCGAAAAGATCTTGAAGATATTCCGGACAATGTACAAAAGAGCATTTCATTCCATTTTATCAATGATATGATGGAAGTAATAAAGCTGGCGCTGGAACCGGTAAAGAGGAAAAAACCATCCGTGGCGCCGGTCAAGAAGCGTAAACGGGTAATGCCGGCAAAAAAGAAAAAATCGGCAAGTGTTCGCAAAAAGATTGCAAAAAAAAAATAGCGGATAACGGCCGCGACCGTTAGTTAAAGATGGAACAATTTATTCACTGGAATAACTAAATCATTCCAAGAGGGTGTGATTATGCAGTAAGATAAATATAAAAAGCATTGAGTTTTGAATAATTGGATTCATCAATTGCCGCGGTGGCTTCCGGTATGGTACCGATGGCTTCCGGGGGGGATGGGGGAGGTTCAATTCGCATCCCGTCGGCTTTTTGCGCATTGTTCGGATTAAAGCCTACCCGTGGCCGTACACCAACAGGTCCTAAATATGGCGAGTTATGGCAAGGCGCAGCGATAGAACATGTGCTGACGCGGTCGGTGCGAGACAGCGCCGCGATACTGGTTGTAAACAGGACATTATAGTTGTGGAATCAGCGTCAATTTTCGATCAGCAGGTACCTGCACATCAAGTCTTCTATTTCTTTTAGAAGCCTTTTTTCTTTAATATCGGTACTGCCAAATTTTATTAGGTGCACCATTTCTTCCATGAATTTAAGCAGTATTACCGCGGCTGCTTCAATATCGGCTGTACGCAATGAATTTTTGTAAGTTTGCAGTACTAAAACAATCAGATTGATTACTTTTTTTTCTTCCTTAATACGTATTTTTTCTATTTCATTGTCCAGTAATACCATGGCAAGGATTTCTTTAAAAAGTCGATTGTTAATTCTGTATGCCTGTAGAATATTTGTTACAATGAAATGCAATATGTCTCTCAGCTCGTTATAATTATCTGCCTGGTTTTTATGTGTTTTGAGCTCGATTTTAAGTAACACATTTTCAGCGATACCTTTAAATACCCGTATAATTATTTCGATAAAAACCTCTTTTTTATTATTGAAATAGCTGTAGAATGTGCCTGTCGCGATATCGGCTCTGGCCGCTATTTCCATAGCGTTTGTTTTATGGTATCCCTTTTCAGTAAATAACGTCATTGCCGCGTTGATAATTTTTTCTTTTGTTTCAATTCCCCGCTGCTGAACAGGTATGCGTGCCTTGAGTGAATTTGCCAAAACTTTCTTCCTTAAAATAAAAATTGTTTACTAATAACATGAATCGATAAAAAAAATAAAGAAAAACATTATTTAATGATCCTCACTATATGTTTTATACCAGGGCATTTGCCGACAATTACCGGCGCATGAATGATGCTGCCTGCGTCATGGCAATAATGCTCGAAAGCGAAGGATTCCCCTCGCTGGCTGTTCCGGCTTATAGCCCGCTAAAATTCTATCGGGGAGAGCCGTGTGGAATGATCAGCTTCAAACATGCTGCTGTAGAGGCAGGTATCGGTAAACTCGGCAAGAACACAATATTCGTTCATCCTGAACACGGAAACATACTCCGGTTAGGTGGTTTTATAACCACTGCGGAACTTCCGACCGGCAGGCCAAAAGAATATAAAAATATCTGTCCCCCCTCATGTAATTTGTGTGAAAAGGCCTGCCCGGTCGGAGCTCTTAGTGACGGAGAAATAAATATCACCAAATGCATGACCAACTGTATCGGACACACTCTTCTGCCTCCTTACCCGATTCAGTCAATTTGCTCATCACGTTTGGCATCATCCAACTCACGCTGTTTTCGAATCAGTTCGACTTGCGCTTTCTGGGCCTCGGCAAGTTTTTCACTTTGTTGATTTAAGACATCATTTAAATTTTTTAATTCAGCCGATTTTTGCTCCAGGTCGGACGCTACGGCGAGTCTCGCTTTCTTTGCTTCTTCGGATATAATTTGCGCACGTTCCAGTTTTACTTTTTCCGCAACCTGTTCATCAATTGCTTCTTTGGCCTTGGAAAGCGCTT
>JQDQ01000058.1 GCA_000747625.2 Smithella sp. SCADC | reverse complement strand
GGCGCAGATTGAGCATTTCCACTCCTACGGAAAACGCCATGGCGAAGTAGATATAGCCTTTCGGAACGTGAACGTCAAATCCTTCGGCTACCAGTGTTACTCCCACCAGCAGAAGGAAGGAAAGCGCCAGTATTTTTATGGTCGGGTGGGCATCAACAAATTTGCTGATGGGTTTGGCGGCGAACAACATCACGCCTACTGCGCAGACGATGGCGATGGCCATAATGGAAATATCCTTGGCCAGGCCGACAGCCGTGATGACGGAATCAAGAGAAAAGACGATATCGAGCAGAGCAATCTGAATCAGAACGGCGATCACGCTGGATGAAATAAGCCGGGGAGTTTCCTCCTGGTCCCCTTCCAGACTGCCATGAATTTCATGCGTGGCTTTGGCTAGCAGGAACAGACCGCCGCCGATCAAAATAACATCCCGTCCCGAAATTTCCTGACCGAGTATGGCAAACCAGGGCGCAGTGAGGCCGACAACCCAGACAATCGAAATTAAGAGAGCCAGTCGGGTCAACATTGCCAGAATCAATCCGGTGTTGCGGGCAAAATTTTGTTTATTCTTGGGGAGACGGCTGACAAGAATGGAAATAAAGATAATATTGTCTATGCCCAGCACTATCTCCAGGGACGTCAGGGTTGCCAGGGCAATCCATCCTTCCGGATTGGTTAACCATGCAAACATAATTTTTCTCCGTTTATTTTAGAAAAGATGTGTTTTAATATTCTATTCCCGCACGGTCTTTGATGCCGGCATTGTAGTGATGTTTTATTTCCTGAACTTCGCTGACGGTGTTGGCAATCTTGATTATTTCTTTGGCTGCGTAACGGCCTGTTAAAATGAGGTTAAGCACAGGTGGCTTACTTTTAATCATTTCCAGAACTTCTTTTAACTTAATGAGTTTAAAATCCAAAGCAACGTTGATTTCGTCAAGGATGACCATATCGTATTTACCACTCATTATTGCTTTTCTGGCGGTGTCCAGCCCTTTCTGAGCCAGTTCGATATCAATGGCCGCGGGCTTGCCGCGCATTACAAAGCTATCCAGACCGGATTTGCGGATGGTTAAATTAGGAAGATATTTTTCCGCGGCAATAAACTCGCCGTATTCTCTTCCTTTCATAAATTGCAGAATAAAAACCTTGTAACCTTGTCCAATAGCGCGCAGGGCCTGGCCAAAAGCGGAAGTTGTTTTTCCCTTACCGTTTCCTGTGATAACTATTATCAAACCTTTTGCAGCTTTGGCGGATATCTTTTTCACGGGTGGAGATTTTTTCTTTTTGGCTGTTTTAGATACAGGTGTGTTTTTTGCGATCTTCATTTTTCATTCTCCTTTTTTAAAAATCTTTGAGTGATTTCTTCCGCCACTGAATAAGGATCGGCTTTTCTGTTTTTTATTTTTTCGGCAAATTTTTCCAGTTCGCCTCTGGCAGCGAGCGATTTTATAACCGGTTCCAACAGACAGGCATGCAGCGCATCGTTAATTTCCGCCATTGCTTTGCGATGCATTCTTTCTGTGAGTTTACCGCTTTGCTGCAGATAAACATGATGTTCCTCGATTTTTATCGAAAGCTCAGCAATATCTTCGGTGAAAGTTTCCGGCTTAAAAGCATCCCCAACCATCACAACAGGCGGCATCCAATTATCAGTGGTTTTGGGCGATAGATTGAGCATCGAAGTCAATTCCATTTGCAATTGTTTGGCCCCGGCGCGATTGGCTTTATTGATCACAAAAATGTCCGCTATTTCCATTAATCCGGCTTTCATTGTTTGAACTTCATCGCCCATACCCGGAACCAAAACGACCAGAACGCTGTGCGCGTGATTAATAATATCGATTTCCTGCTGGCCGATGCCGACAGTTTCCACAATAATTATATCCTTGCCCATTGCCTCCATAATGTGGATGGCATCACCGGCGGCCTGCGACAATCCTCCCAGTGCGCCGCGGGTGGCCAGCGACCGGACAAAAACTCCGGGATCTTCGGCATGGCTTTGCATGCGGATTCTGTCACCCAATATCGCGCCGCCGGTAAAAGGGCTGGTCGGATCAACAGCCAGTACACCAATGGTTTTGTTGCTTTTTCTGAGTTCGGTAATCAACGCGTCAGTCAGAGTGCTCTTGCCCGCGCCGGGCGCTCCGGTTAACCCGATGATGAAGGATTTGCCGGTGTAGGCGTAAAGTTTTTTGAGTTTAGCCCGGGCTTCGGGAATTTTATCTTCAATATCCCTGATGAGGCGGGAGGCCGAGCGGACATCGCCTGCGCAAATTTTCTTTATGATAGAATCCATTGGCACTTCATTTTATAAAATATTTAAAGTAGTTTGTAAGTGAAAATTTGCATTAGTGCGGTCTAATCTTTGTTTTAATCCATTCCACAATGGAGTCGAGAGAAGCGCCGGGAGTAAAAATCGCTTTAATGCCGGAGGCGTAAAGCATAGTAAAGTCCTGTTCGGGAATTATTCCTCCGCCAATAACTGTAATATCCTCAGCGTCTTTTTCTCTTAAGAGTTCCACGACACGGGGGAAAAGCACACGATGAGCGCCGGAAAGGCAGCTCAACCCGACTAAATCAACATCTTCCTGAATAGCTGCCGCGGCAATTTGTTCAGGAGTTTGATGACAACCAGTGTAAACAACTTCAAATCCGGCATCACGGAAACAACGTGCAAGGATTCGGGCGCCGCGATCGTGGCCGTCAAGCCCCGGTTTGGCAACCATCACACGAATTTTTCTTTCCGGCATATTTGTCTCCTTAAAGTATTATTCCTTAATTTTGTCATTTCGAGCGAAGCGAGAAATCTTTATTATCAGGATTTCTCGTCACCTGCCTTCGGCGGTTTCCTCGAAATGACAACTCTTTTAAATGTCATTTCGAGCGTAGGGAGAAATCTTTCAATCTCCGCTTAAATCCACCCAGCTTGGATTTGTTTGATTAACAAGATTATCCTTCTTTTCTCTACGCCACTTTTTAATTTCTTTTTCCCTTGCTATTGCAGCATTTATATCGCTTGTTTCCTCGAAGTAAACTAATTTAGTTAAATTGTATTTTTTAGAAAAACCTTCAATCAACTTATTTTTGTGTTCATAAATCCGGCGATTTAAGTCGTTGGTCACTCCGATGTAAGTTACTCTATTATTCCAGTTGGTGATCAAATATACATAATAAGTTTTCGTAAATACCATAAAGATTCCTCGTTGCTTGCGCTCCTCGGAATGACACATCAGGCGGCTTGGTTTCAATAAAGTCCCGGGTCTTTATACTCCCCGTAAACTTCCCGGTAAACGTCGCATATTTCCTGCAAGGTCGCCAGATTTTTCACGGCTGCAATGCAATGCGGCATTACGTTCTCACCTTTCTTGCAGGCATTTTTTATATTATCCAGCGATTCTTTGGTGGCGCGGTTATCACGTCTGCGGCGCACATCGTTGAGCCTTCTAATTTGCTCTTCGCCTACCTTTTCATCAATATCAACAAGCGGAATAGGATGTGTGGCGTCGGTTGCATATTTGTTCACCCCGACCATGATCTTTTCGCCCGCATCCAACTGTTGTTGAAACCTGTAAGCAGCTTCGGATATTTCCATTTGCGGGAAACCTTTTTCAATAGCGGCAACCATACCACCCATCTCATCAATCTTATAAATATATTCCCATGCTTTTTCTTCCATTTCGTTGGTGAGAGACTCGATAAAGTAGGAACCGGCCAGCGGATCAATGGTATTGGCCACTCCCGTTTCTTCGGCTAATATCTGCTGCGTGCGCAGAGCGATTTCTACGGCATGCTCGGAAGGCAGACAGAGAACTTCATCCAGCGAATTAGTGTGCAACGATTGTGTGCCGCCAAGTACCGCCGCCAGAGCCTGCACCGTTGTGCGCACAACGTTGTTGTACGGTTGCTGTGCCGTCAGCGAACATCCGGCCGTTTGCGTGTGAAAACGCAGCCACAGGGAGCGGGGATCTTTGGCGTGGAAACGGTCGCGCATAATTTTTGCCCACATGCGCCGGGCCGCGCGCATTTTGCAGATTTCTTCAAAGAAGTCGCTATGAGAATTGAAAAAGAAAGAAAGGCGTGTGGCAAAGTCATCAACGTTTAATCCCTTGCGGCGGACAACATCTTCGACATATTCAATGCCATCGCGAAGGGTAAAGGCCAACTCCTGAACGGCGGTGGAACCTGATTCGCGGATGTGATAGCCACTAATGCTGATTGTATTCCAGCGCGGGACAAATTTTGTGCCGAACTCGACTGTGTCGCTGATCAGCTTTACAGATGGTTCCGGTGGACACATGAATGTTTTTTGCGCGATGAATTCCTTGAGCATATCATTTTGAATGGTGCCGCCTATTTTATTAAGCGGTACGCCCTTGATGTCCGCTGCCGCGCAATACATCGCGAATAAAACCGTTGCAGGAGGGTTAATAGTCATGGAAGTGGTCACCTCGTCCAGAGGAATGCCTTCCATAAGAGCCATAAAATCTTCCAGGGTATCTATGGCAACACCGCACTTGCCTACTTCGCCCAGCGCTTTGGGTGAGTCGCTGTCATAGCCCATGAGTGTCGGGAAATCAAAAGCGGTGCTTAAGCCCGTTTGTCCCTGACGCAAGAGCATGTGCCAGCGCTGGTTGGTATCCTGTGCGCTGCCCATGCCGGAAAACATACGGAACGTCCAATAGCGTCCCCGGTAACCGGTAACTTGATTTCCACGCAAATAAGGAAATTCGCCGGGAACACTGATGTCTTCGGCAAAATTAATATCTTTAATATCTTCCGGAGTGTAAAGCCTCTTGATTTCCAGATCCGAAATCGTGGAAAAATGTGCTTTATGATCAGGATTACTTTTCAACGACTTTTGAACTTTATCTTCCCATTTCCTGTTTAGTTTCAAGGACGCTTCCTGCATTTCTTTCGAGAAATACACAATTAACCCTCCTAATGTTATTGTTCGGAATAATTAAAAATACATGTGAACAAAACCTAAAAATCACTAACTTAAAAAATTTAATTTTTGTCAAGATATATTCAAAGGCCAGATAGGTCCTGTGATGCCACGTTCTCTTGCCTTGATCTTTGATCGAATTAATATTTATATCCCAAAATGCTTTCGATCGTTGCACAAATATCTTGAAGCATAATAAAGCCTGCCTGGCTCAGGTAAGTAACACATACTTATCTGGCTGTCAAATATTTTTCGCGGTTCAGGTGTTATCTTTATTTTGCTTAATACTTTTACCAAAATATGCTATTTAAAACACACGAAGAAATTGCTGTATAAAATCAGTGGAAGGGGTAGATTATGAAAAGAAAAATATCAAGTTTAGTCTTTTTTCCGGCGGTATTTATGATGACCGCAATTTGTTTCGCTGAAATTATCCCGCCGCAAGTGGGAGGTGTTTTTCCGGAAATCGAATTGTTAAAACCAGTTAACCCTGCTGAGCTTAAATATCTTGGATTATCCGGCAGTGGAATATTCAAAGTCCAGCAGGTTAAAGCTGATGTGGTGATTATAGAAATATTCAGCATGTATTGCCCCTACTGTCAGGGTGAGGCTCCTAATATTAACAATCTATTTACGCTAATTGAAAAAAACCCGGCTCTTAAAAACAAAATTAAGATAATCGGCATAGGCATAAATAACTCGCTTTTTGAAACCGATATATTTAAGAATAAATACAAGATAGCATTTCCTTTGATTCCTGACGGAGATTTTAAACTGCATAAAACCATAGGGCAGGTAAGGACGCCTTATTTTATTGTAGTGAAAATAAAGGGTGGAAAGACAGAAGTTGTTTATTCCAAGTTAGGCGCTTTGGGAGATAACAAGGCTTTTCTGGAACAAATCGTTAAATCATCAGGATTAAAATAGGAGCAGTCAATGAAGAAAAATATAATATCAGCGGTTTTGTTTACTTGTTTTTTTGCATCCAGCGCTTTCGCTTTATCCGAAGCGTATAAAAATAATATTTATAATCCAGGCGAGTTAAAACCTGTTGACAGTGTATTAAAAGTCAAAGAAGGAGATGCCGCACCCGATTTTACGCTTAAGTCTGTCAGCGGGAAAACGATTTCGCTCAAGGATTATCGCGGCAAGAAAAATGTTGTAATTTCTTTTGTTCCGGCGGCCTGGACACCGGTTTGTTCCGATCAATGGCCCGGTTACAATATTGTTAAAGACATATTTGATAGCCATGATGCTGTTTTGCTGGGTATTACGGTAGATAATATTCCAACACTTTTTTCATGGACGAATCAAATGGGGAAATTGTGGTTTGAAGTACTGTCTGATTTTTGGCCGCACGGTGCAGTCGCGGAAAAATTCAGTGTACTGCGTTCTGATGGCGTAGCTGAAAGAGCGCTTTTTGTAATCGATAAAAAAGGCATTGTCCGTTACATTGATGTTCATAATATCAACCAGCGGCCGCCTCTGGAATCACTTGTCCGGGCAATGGGAAAATTGCATTAACCAAGAAGAAAATAATTAAGAATTAAATATCATCTTCGATTTTTTCTTGACACAATGCTGATATTAATTTATCAACATTCAAATAATTATCGAAAATAAATATTGATAAATAATGGTAAATGATTTGAGTTTAGAAGAAAAAAGAAAAAAAGAAAAAGAAAATCGAAAAAATACAATTTTGAAGGCAGCGCGAAAACTTTTCTTTGAGCGGGGCTTCAAATCCGTAACCGTCGATGATATTGCTTCCAAATCCGAAGTCAGTAAAGGGTCGATTTATCTCTGCTTTGAGAGTAAAGAAGAAATATATGCTCAAATCTTAATTGCTGATAATCTCGCGCTTTATAAAAGATTACAAAACTTTGCGGCTACGGAAGCAACGACTTCACAGTTGTTGCTGGAATATGCAAGGATTTATGTTAATTACTTTTTGGATGATAATGAGCTCTTTAGAATACTTATGACTTTCATGTTGCAAACAGGCCATATGAATCTAACGGAAAAACAAAATGCGGAACTTATTTGGTCGACCAATCAAAACATTAATATTATTTCCGAAATCATTCAAGGGGGCGTTTATTCCGGTGAATTTTCTCCAGTTGACAACGTCTGGAAGATGCAAAATGCAATTTGGGGCATGTTAAATGGCATTATTTCCCTTTACCTCTTCACGGGTAATCCAATAAAACGTACGGAAAGGATCCATTCCACTGTTAAAGAAAGTGTGGGTGTTATTATTAAGGGCTTGAAAGCGTAAAGTTTTTTATAAGAAGGCAGCGATTTTCTTTAAAATTGAGATGTCTTTAATTTTGCATTATTTCCCGTCATCAGTCAACTTCTGAAAATCTTTATCCGCTGCGTGCAAGAGATTTTCTACGTCTTGTTCCAATTTTTCAAAGCGATCTATTATTTTTCGGGCCAGAGGTGTCAGCTGCAAAGATTTTTCTCTTGCGCTGGTTTCGACCAGCTTCATTCCCATTCGTTCTTCCGAGGCTTTCAATCTTCCCCATGCTGCGCGATAGGACATTCCCAGTTCCTTGGCCGCAGCATTGAGACTGTGTTGTTCATCTATAGATTTGAGGATGTTGTCGCGGCCTTTGCCGAAAATAACCTTGCCGTTCTTCTCAATCCAGACTTTACATTTGATTTCCATAGATTGTCTCCTCTGGTTGACTAGATTTTTTAAACTAAAAAAAATACCATGAAATGTCAATAAAATTCGTTGGCAGATTTTTTTATTCTCATAATAACCATGCCTGATCATTACTATTTTTCATTCGGCAGCCACATAAAGATATGTTTTATATAACATATTGACTTTTTTATGACTTTCAGTCAACATATGCCACGTTTGACATAAATCAAAATTGACATAGGTATTGGGGAGGATTTTTATGCGAATCACAAGAAGAGGTTTTTTAACTCTGTCCGGCGCCGTCGGAGGCGGGATTGCCTTGTCCGGCTTGGGTCTTAATCTGAAACCGACGCGGGCATATGCGGAAGAGTTAGACAAGATGAATCGGGTCAAAGCTGCCAAACAGACGATAACGACCTGCTGTTATTGTTCCGTAGGTTGCGGTCTTGTCTGCAGCACGGATAAGGCGACAGGAAAGATTATTAACATCGAAGGCGACGCCGACCATCCCATCAACGAGGGATCGCTCTGCGCCAAGGGTGCGGGGTTCTTCGATTTGACGGAAGCCAACAAGCACCGGCTCACCAAAGTTCTCTATCGTAAGCCGTATGGAACGGAGTGGGAAGAAAAAGACTGGGACTTTGCGCTTTCCCGGATTGCCCGTCTGGTCAAGGATACACGTGACAAAGGTTTTGTAACAAAAAATGACAAGGGGGAACTCGTCAATCGTTGCGAGACGATCGGTCACTACGGCAGTTCCAATGTGGACAACGAAGAATGCTGGCTTATGAGCGTCAGATCCAGAGCGCTGGGTCTGGTTTATATAGACCATCAGGCCCGTGTCTGACACAGTCCATCTGTAGCGGCTCTGGGAGAGTCGTTCGGACGCGGTTCCATGACGAACCACTACTGTGATTTGAAAAACGCAGATGTCATTCTGATTATGGGCAGCAATGCTGCCGAGCATCACCCCATCGCTTTCAAATGGATATTAAGAGCGAAGGAGAAGGGTGCAACCGTTATTCACGTTGATCCCCGTTACACCCGTACCTCCGCCCGCTGTGATTTCCATGTGCCACTTCGTTCCGGAACGGATATCGCTTTTCTGGGTGGCATGATTCATTATATTCTGGAAAATAAAAAATACTTCAGAGACTATGTCGTTAACTATACCAACGCTTCCTTTATCGTTGGTAAAGATTATGATTTTAATAACGGTCTTTTTTCCGGCTATGACGCCTCAAAACGCAAATACGATAAAGCAACCTGGGTGTTGGAAAAAGATGAAAAGGGCATACCCAAGCGAGACATGACTCTGTTGGATTCGCGCTGTGTTTTGCAGATGATGAGAAAACATTATTCCCGTTACACTTTGGATAAGGTTTCCAGCATCACCGGTGTTTCCAAGGAAAACCTGCTCAAGGTTTATCAGGCATACAGCGCCACCGGCCGTCCGGACAAGGCGGGAACGGAATGCTACGCGCTGGGCTGGACGCACCATACCACCGGTAGCCAGATTATCCGCACCATGTCGATCATCCAGTTGCTTTTGGGTAACATGGGTATCGCAGGTGGTGGTATCAATGCACTGCGCGGTGAACCGAATGTTCAGGGTTCAACTGACCACTGTATTCTCTATGGCAATCTGCCCGGTTATTTAAAAATGCCAGTGGCTTCTCTGGACACACTGGAGCATTATTTGAAGAAATGTACACCGGAGTCCAAGGATCCCCAATCAGCAAACTACTATACGAATTATCCCAAATTCTTTGTCAGTTTTTTGAAGGGTATGTGGGGCGATAAAGTTACCAAAGAAAACAACTTCGGCTATGACTGGCTGCCTAAGCTGGAAGACGGGAAAGCCTATTCCACGATGCACATGTTCGATGCGATGTATGCGGGCAAGGTGAAGGGATACTTCTGCGTCGGCGCGGATACGGCTGTCAGTACACCGAATAGCAACAAAGTCCGCAAGGCGATGCAGAACCTGGACTGGCTGGTGGGTGAAAACATTTTCAACAATGAAACCTACGAATTCTGGAGAGGCCCCGGCGTCGATCCCAAAAAGATCAAGACGGAATGTTTCCTCCTGCCTGCGTCCGCGACCATGGAGAAGGATGGTTCGCAGAGCAATTCCGGCCGCTGGGTGCAGTGGAAATATAAAGCGGCCGAAGCTCCCGGCGATGCGCTCTCTGTCGGCGAAATCGAACTGAAAATCATGGCGGAAGTCAAAAAACTGTATGCCAAGGAAGGCGGGCCCAATGCTGCCGCCATCACCAGTCTCAAGTGGGATTATCTGGACAGTAAAGGACACATTGATGTATTAAAAGTATCCCATCAGATCAATGGTCATTTTCTAAAAGATACGGTTATTGAGGACAAAGCAAAAGGAACGACGACGTTATTCAAGAAAGGTCAACTGGTGCCGACATTCGGTAATCTCAAAGACGACGGAGCAACCGCCTGTGGCAACTGGGTCATGGCTGGAAGTTTCGATGAAAAAGGACTCAACAAAATGGCAAAACGCGGCAAGGACGATCCCACAGGACTGGGACTTTTCCCGAACTGGGCTTACGCCTGGCCGGTCAATCGCCGCATCCTTTACAATCGCGCATCCTGTGATATCAACGGCAAACCCTACAATCCCAAACGCAATATTCTGGAATGGAAGGGCGATAAATGGGTGGGCGATGTGCCCGATGGTCCCTGGCCTCCAATGGCAAACAAGGAAAAGGGGAAGTATCCCTTCATCATGAAGACCGACGGAGTGGGTGCTTTATTTGGACCCGGCATGGCCGAAGGTCCGTTCCCCGAACACTATGAACCTTTGGAAGGACCGCTGGCGAAGAATCCAATGTCCGGACAACGTATCAATCCGGTTGCTGAAATCTTCAAGAGCGACATGGATAAATTAGCCAATGCCAGTGAAAAATATCCCTATGTCTGCACAACCTATTCCTGTACCGAGCACTGGTGCACCGGCGCGTTGACGCGTTGGCAGGCGTGGCTTCTGGAAATGCAGCCGGAACTCTATGTGGAAATCGGCGAACAACTGGCTAAGGAAAAAGGCATCAAAAACGGCGAACGGATCAAGGTGATCTCGATTCGTGGCGAAGCACCCTGTGTTGCCATGGTCACAAAACGTTTTAAACCTTTCCAGGTGGAAGGCAAAACCATTCATCAGGTTGGTATGCCCTTCAATTATGGCTGGCTCTTTCCCAAGGACAGTACCAGTGACAGCACGAATGTGTTAACCCCAACCGCAGGTGACGCGAATACCTTCTGCCCCGAGTACAAGGCGTTCATGGTCAACGTGGAAAAGGCTTAAGGAGGATAGACAATGAATGGAAATGAACTTGTAAAATTGATTGATACGACCCTGTGCACCGCCTGCCGCGGTTGCCAGGTGGCCTGCAAACAGTGGAATGTTCTGCCGGGTTTGAAAACGAAACAATTGGGTACTTATCAGAATCCGCCGGATTTGCAGTGGAATACCTGGACATTGATCCGTTTTCAGGAATATGAAGATAAAGACAAGAACTTTACATGGATATTCCGCAAGGATGGCTGCATGCATTGCACCGACGCGTCCTGTGTGAAAGTATGCCCCAGCGGCGCTCTGTATTATACGCCGATGAAAACAGTAGGTGTTCATCGAGAAAAGTGCATAGGTTGTAAGGAATGTATATCGGCTTGTCCTTTTGATATTCCACGCTATGACAAAGCAACAGAAAAAGTTTACAAATGCGATCTTTGTTATTCCCGCCTTCAGGAAAATCTTCCACCGGCCTGTGTTAAATCCTGTCCGACAGGAGCCCTGACAATTGGACCCAAGGACGAAATGATCAAGAAAGCCTACGCGAAGGTTGAAAAACTGGGTGGCGACGCCAATGTTTACGGAGATAAATTTGTAAATGGGACACACGTTATTTATGTCCTGCAATTCAAGCCGGAAGTTTATGAAGAAATGGCGGTTGATCCTAAAGTTCCGGCATCAGCGTTTATCTGGAAAGATCTGCTCAAGCCCCTGAGTCTATTAGCAGCGGGCGGTGTCGTGGGCGGTTCGTTACTCCATTACTTTATACATGGTCCGCATAGACCTCATCCGGAGCACATGGATCAAGACAACAAGAAGCAGGGAGGTGTATAGTATGAAAAAAGAACTGGTTAAAGTTACTTCATTATATGAGAGATTTGTACACTGGCTTATGGCCATATCCTGCCTTCTTTTGTGTTATACCGGATTAGGTATGATGTACAAAGAGCTTAATGTATTAGGTGTTATATTCGGCGGAGTTGGCGGATTGAAGACTGTTCATGATATTACCGCCGTAGTATTTGCTGTAGGCCTGGTTCTGGCGATACTGATGTGGTGGAAAGAAGCTGGTATATTTGTATTTCCGGAAGACTGGGAATGGATAAAAGCAGCGGGTGGATATTTATGGCACCTGGATCATGTACCCGAGACGGGCAAATACAATCCTGGTCAGAAAGCATTTTTCCTGACGGTAGCCTTATTTGGATTGTTGATGATTGGCACGGGATTTTTCATGTGGTTTCCCTCATATTTACCGGCAAATCTTATGGACTGGGTATATCCGTTGCATGTATTTGGATTTATGGTTATTTTTGCTTTCTTTTTTGTTCACCTTTATCTGGGCACCATCGGTAATCCCGGCAGTGTTTCAGCGATGATCGGCGGCTATATGGAGAAACCTGTTTTAAGGATGTTGCATCCGAAATGGTACAAAGAGATGGAGCATGAAGGAAAACTGATTACGAAGTAAGACAACGCATTACGAATAAAGTAATTGATGTTTATACTCTACTGATGTATTTAACCAAGTGGCGCACATCTGATAAGGTGTGCGCCACTTTTGCTAAAAGGGCGTTCTTAATTAAAGAAGCGTTCTGTCATTTCGATCGCAGGGAGAAATCTTTTTAATGATTTTTAAGATTTTTCAGTCGCTTCGCTTCTTCGAAATGACATATTGTAAAGAATTGATAGAAAGCTATACAAGAAGGAATAAAAAATAATGACAAATACCAATGAATCTTCCGAAATCAAAAATATTATAGATCGCGCACTCCAGCAAAATCCTCAGAACCGTGAGATTATCAAAGCTTTTGAACCGATTATCATCAAACAGAGAGAACTGGCGGAAATGTCTTCTTCTCGAAAGTTGGATTGCTCACTTATCGATAAAGAAAAGCTCAGAGCCGGAGTGCCGGTCAGCCGTCAGATTAACTTGTTTCTACCGGAAGACTCATTGAAGGAAATTACTTTAGCAATGGCGTCCGCTGTTAAAGAAGGTATGCCGCAGCTCACTGAAAACATCGATAAAATATCGGGTCTGATTCAGGAAAATAAAATCAATCCTGCGGATTACTTTAAAGCGCTTACGGATGATAAAAATAAAGCAGCCGATGATTGGATCAAAGATCTGAAAACATCACCGTCCAACGCTTCATTTTTAATGAGTCTTGTTATCCGCGTTGTTCTGGAGCGCCGGGCAAAAGAAATAACGGCGGCGCTTGGTGCGTTTGATTGGGAGAAAGGTTATTGCCCGATTTGCGGGGAATTTCCATCAATCGCGCTGATTGAAGAAGAGGGCGGCAAACGGTTTCTTCATTGCTCCTCCTGCGGACAGGACTGGCGCTTTACAAGGGTAAGTTGTCCTTACTGCGAAAAAGAGGAACTTCAGGGCATGGATTATTTTTATGTGGAAAACAAAACACAGGAATCCGCCTTTATCTGCGATAAGTGCAAAAAGTATTTAATAACTCTTTACCGCGCTGGAAAAGTTTTCGCGCGCGATATGGATATTTCCGCGATAAGTTTGATTCACATGGATATGATCATGCAGGGCAAAGGTTATGAACCGATGGCCATCTGCGCCTGGAATGTCCTAAGTTAAACATTAGTAATAAATTCTATATCAAAGTGCTATCTTTGTTAGCGATGCCGTTTTGCTAATCGACGTACTATCCGCTTTTTGACCTATTAATTGCGCCAGTGATACGTTGCATTTTTTTGCTACCACATGGATTCCTCAACCCTTAACAATCATAGGTGAAGCATTTGTTTCTTCCTTGTTTTTTTCTCAGTCGTTAATTTAAAGAGGCCTTTCCTGCGGAAATCGATAAATTGGCATAGACTACATATCCTTACAATTCATCATATAAAACGAAGTTGAATTACAGGCAGGAATGTTTTAAACTCAAACCACTTTTTTCTCAGGTGACTTAAATGCGGTTTATTTCATTTTTCAGGTCAATGCAGAAATATCCGGAAAACATTCGGTCCTTTTTATTGCCTGTAATCTACGGGATTGTTGCAGGACTGGCCGCAGTTTCTTTTCTGCTAGCAACTAATTTTGTTTTTGAGCACACCTATGTCGCTCTCAGCCGTCGCTCCCTGCCTGAATTTTTAATTTGGAGTTTTATTGTCATTATTTCCACTTCACTGGCTGTAGGGATCATGCTCAATTATCTGAGCAAGGAAGCCAACGGAAGCGGCGTACTGGAAAGACCTTGGCTTTGTAAGTTGGAAGCCGATATGGGTAAAATTCATCACCGGAGTCCTGAGTATTGGCGGCGGCGCAAGTTTGGGCAGGGAAGGGCCTACTGTCTATGTAGCCGGAGGAGTTGCTTCCAATGTAGCCGGTATGTTCGGAACACCCAGGCAGGCCCGCAGGCATGCGACAGCTCTAGGCGCTGCGGCGGGTTTGGCAGCAGCGTTTAATACTCCTCTGGCAGCAATTACTTTTGTGCTTGAAGAACTAATTGGTGACATGAACAGCCGTTTTCTGGGCGGTGTCGTCTTGTCTTCGGTTTTCGGCTCCTTTGTTGTTTACGCAATTATCGGCAAGCAGCCGGCTTTTAATCTTCCGGGAGTCGAAACTCTGTCCTGGTGGGTTTATCTGATTGTGCCTTTAGTGGCTGCATTTGCCGCATGGATGGGAATGATTTTTCAACGGCAAACACTTTATTTGCGAAGTCAGGTTAAGCAAAACAATAAAATTCCTTTTTGGATCAAACCGGCGATAGGCGGTCTTATAACATGGTTGATTGGGGCAGCGGTCTTTGCCGGCACGGGGAAAATCGGCGTTTTTGGACTGGGTTATCATGATCTATCCAGTGCGCTTAATATTTCCATGGTGTTACTGTTGCGGCTTCCAGCTGGCTGATTGTCAATCTGGATGGCAGGTAACCGCAAGCATTGGCGTCGTGACTTGCACAGAAATCTGCGAAACATACGACGCACTGCTGGGAAAGGCTGACAACCTGATGTATGTTGCCAAGGAAAAGGGGGGAAACGCTGTGGAATTTGAAACTATCGGTGCAGGCAAAAACGCAAACCAGCCTGCAAAATGACGGAATAAGGCGTTTTCTCGTAAGAAAAAGGGATATGCTTTTATGAC